>NZ_JBFULC010000014.1:0-105704 GCF_056400525.1 Stenotrophomonas sp. P5_A9 | reverse complement strand
TCGCGTGTGCCATCCATGGCACACGACGGTCCCGCGACGCTGCACACCCCCGCCCAGGCCCAGTCACTCGCAGGCATTCGCTCTACACTGACACAAAAAAAAGCCGCGACGCCTCTCAGCGCCGCGGCTCACCTCGCGGGGGAGGCAACGCGTCCAACCGGACGCGCCGAGGTCAAAACATGTGCAACCCACCGTTCACCGCGTAATCGGCACCGGTCACGTAGGCCGCATCATCCGACGCCAGCCACGCGCACAGGCTCGCCACTTCCTCCGGCTTGCCCAGCCGGCGGATCGGCACCGACCCGGCCAGCCGGTCCAGCACGTCCGGCGGAAAACTGCTGATCGACTGGCTGGCGATATACCCCGGCGAAATCGTATTCACCGTCACCCCGCGTGCGGCCACCTCATTGGCCAGCGCACGGCTGAAGCCATGCATGGCCGCCTTGGCCGTAGCGAAATTGACCTGCCCGATCTGGCCCTTGTGCGCGCTCACCGAACCGATGTTCACGATCCGGCCCCAGCCACGCGCGGTCATCCCGTCGATCACCTGTTTGGTGATGTTGAACAACGCATGCAGATTCGAGCCCATCACCGCGTTCCAGTCGTCCGGACTCATCTGCCGGAACAGCACGTCGCGGCTGCCGCCGGCATTGTTGACCAGCACGTCGATCTCACCGACCTCCGCCTTGACCTTGGCAAACGCCGCCACCGTCGACGACCAGTCCGCGGCATTGCCCTCCGAAGCAATGAAGTCGAAGCCCAGCTCGCGCTGCTCGCGCAGCCAGCCGGCCTTGCGTGGCGAGTTCGGTGCGCAACCGGCGACCACCGTGTGGCCGTTGCGCGCCAGTTTCTGGCAGATGGCCGTGCCAACACTGCCCATGCCGCTGGTGACGTAAGCGATGCGAAGCGTCATTGCTGAAGACTCCTTGGTAACCGGATCAGGGCGCGGCCCATCAGGCCGCGATGGGATACAGACCGAACAGCAGGCCACCGACCATCAACAGCAGCGAGATGGCGATCGCCCACTTCAGGGTGAATTTCTGGTGGTCGGCAAACTCCACTTTGGCCAGGCCCACCAGCAGGTAAGTCGAGGGCACCAGCGGGCTGAGCAGGTGCACTGGCTGCCCGGCCAGCGACGCACGCGCCATCTCCACCGGGGTGATGCCGTAGGTGCCGGCAGCCTCGGACAGGATTGGCAGCACGCCGAAGTAGAAGGCGTCGTTGGACATGAAGAAGGTGAACGGCATGGATGCGATCGCGGTGATCACCGCAAGATACGGGCCCCAGCTGTCGGGGATGATCGCCAGGAAGCTGTGCGACATCGCCTCGACCATGCCGGTGTTGTTGAGGATGCCGGTGAAAATACCTGCGGCGAAGATCAGCGCCACCACCGACAGCACGTTGCCGGCATGGTTGACCACGCGGCGGCGCTGCTCGGCCAAGTTGGGGTAGTTGATCACCAGCGCGATCGCAAAGCCCACCATGAACAGCACCGGCATCGGCAGCACGCCCAGGATCAACGCCGTCATCAGCGCGATGGTCAGCGCCAGGTTCACCCACAGCAGCTTGGGGCGCTTGACGTCTTCGGCGTCTTCGACGGTCGGCAGCGCATTGCCATCGTCGGACACGCTGTTGTCCATCCAGCTGCCACCCTGCGGCAGGCTCACCACGCCCAGGCGGCGGCGCTCCTTCAGGCCCAGATACCAGGCCAGCAGCAGCACGCCGGCGCAGGCGATCACCATCGAGGGGATCAGCGGCACGAAGACATCGGCCGGGTCCACGTGCAGCGCGGTGGCCGCGCGCGCGGTCGGCCCACCCCACGGGGTCAGATTCATCACGCCACCGGCGAGGATGGTTACGCAGGTCATGTTGAGCGCGTTCATGCCAAGCCGTTGGTACAGCGGCAGCATCGCCGACACGGTGATCATGTAGGTGGTCGAACCGTCGCCATCGAGCGAGATCAGCATCGCCAGGATCGCGGTGCCAAGCACGATCTTCATCGGGTCGCCCTTGACGAAGCGCAGGATGATCCGCACCAGCGGATCGAACAGCCCCGCATCGATCATCACCCCGAAGTAGAGGATGGCGAACATCAGCATCACGCCGGTGGGCGCGATCTTCTTGATGCCCTCCAGCATCATCTCGTCGATGCCGGCGCCGAAGCCGCCGATCAGCGCGAAGACGATCGGGATGGTGATGAGGGCGACCAGCGGCGACAGCCGCTTGCTCATGATCAAGTACATGAATGTAATGACCATGCCAAAGCCGAGGATGCTCAGCATCATCTGCAGACTCCAGGAGGGGTAGGGCGGAAGAAGAGGGTCAGAAATCGAACTGCAGACGGCCGGTCACCGCGCGGGTGCGGTCCAACGTGGCGCTGGCCAGGCGGTCGCGGTTGCGGCTTTCGATCAGGTTGAGCATGAAGCGCAGGTTTTCGCGCATGTACCAGTTGCCGCCCAGCGTCCATGCCTCGGTCTGTGCATCGCGCAGGTCCGGCTGGCCGATCAGGTGCTGGTCGCCGCGCATCTGGTCGTAGCGCAGTGCCAGCTCGAACGCGCCGGCGGTGTGCTGGAAATCCTTGACCCGCCCGAAGCGGCCGGTCTTGCGGTCGTACACCCGCGACTCGCCGGTGACGAACCAGCTCACCAGCCCGTAGCCGGCCAGCACCTTGCCGCGCTGGCTGCCGTCGTCGAAGGTGGCACCGCTGAATTCGCCCTGCCAGGACAGCGGGCCGCGCACCTGCGCGTATTCCAGCGACCACTTGTTGACGTCGGTGTCGCGCCCGGCCGAGAAATCGACCAGGGTCAGCCGGCTGTTGTCGGAGAGGTGGCCAGCCGGGCGCGGGCGGATCTTCAGCCCGGGCACACCGTTGGCGCCGGGAGTGTCATAGCGCTCGTGGGCCAGCGACAGGCCCAGGTGCAGCACATCGCCGGCGGTGGCGCCCGGCGCCCAGGTCGCGCGGCCACCGGCGGCACGGCCCTTCACTTGCCACGCGTCGATGCTTTCCAGGCTGTAGGCGCTGGCGGCCCAGGTCATGTCGCCACGGGCGGCCTGCCAGGAGGCGCCGAGGCGGTACAACGGCGCCAGCGTGGTGCCGGCGTTGCCGCGCTCCAGGAAGGTACCGTAGTTGGAACTGGTGCGGTCATCGAGCGAGAAGAACTGCTTGAACTGGCCGACGGTGAGCTTGCCTGCGTCGCCGAAGCTGCGGCTGACGAACACATCCTTGGCCTCGACCCGGTCGCCCGAAAAATCGGCTTCCAGCTTGTAGTCGACCACGAAGAACCTGCCCGACACGTCCACCCAGGCGCGGCGGATCTCCGTGTCGTCCTTGTTCGGGGTGCCACGGCCGTCATTGTCGAAATCGGCGAAATCCAGATGCAGGCGGCCGCCGAGCGTGGCGGTGACCGGGCGGTCTTCCTCGCTGGCTTCGGCAGCCCAGAGCGGCGCGGCCAGCATCAGCAGGGTACAGGCGGCCGGCGTGCGCCAGCGCAGTGTGTTCAGTTCCACGGACCCTCCCAGGTACTCGTTCGTGCAGGTGTGTCGCCAATGGCATCGGCACGGTGTGCGATGCGATGGCGCAGCCTAGAGCCGGGAAGCTGTCATCCACCTGTCAGGGGTTTGTGCGTTGCAGCGAAGCCCACGGGAGTGGCCGCTCGCGCTAGGATTCGTGCTCCTGAGAGATTTCCCGACCGATGCGCCTGCTGCTGGTGGAAGACAACCCGGACCTGGCCGATGCCATCGTCCGCCGCATGCGCCGCAGTGGCCACGCGGTGGACTGGCAGCGCGACGGGCTGGCCGCGGCCAGCGTGCTGCGCTACCAGAGCTTCGACCTGGTGGTGCTGGATATCGGCCTGCCCAAGCTGGACGGCCTGCGCGTGCTGGCCGGCATGCGCGAGCGCGGCGACAGCACCCCGGTGCTGATGCTGACCGCGCGCGATGGCATCGAAGACCGCGTGCAGGCGCTGGATGTCGGCGCCGATGATTACCTGGGCAAACCGTTCGACTTCCGCGAGTTCGAAGCACGCTGCCGGGTGCTGCTGCGGCGCACCCGTGGCCAGGCCAGCGAAGTGGTGCAGATCGGCGCGTTCCAGTTCGACAACGCCTCGCACCGGGTCAGCCTGGACGGCCAGCCGATCGAGCTGCCCAACCGCGAATACCGGCTGCTGGAAATCCTGATGGGGCGACTGGGCCAGGTGGTGGGCAAGGACGAGATCGGCAACGGCCTGTTCGGCTTCGATGACGAGGCCGGCCCCAATGCGATCGAACTCTACGTGGGCCGCCTGCGCCGCAAGCTGGCCGACGCGCCGCTGCGGATCGTGACCGTGCGTGGTAGTGGTTATCTGCTTGAGGCCATCGACGACGCTGCGGGCGCGGCCGCCGATGGCGACTGACCCGCGCACCTCCGGCTCGATCCGGCACACCTTGTGGCTGTACCTGGGCGCGTTCCTGGCGCTGTTCGCCATCGTCCTGTTGTTCGGCGCACGCGACTACGGCCAGCGCGCGGCCAATCGCTCCTACGACCACCTGCTGGTGTCCTCGGCATTGTCGATCATCGATTCGGTGGCGCTGGTGGAGGCCCAGTGGCAGGTCGATCTGCCGTATGCCGCGCTGGACCTGTTGGCGATGGCGCCGGAAGACCGCGTGTTCTATCGGGTCTCCGATGCGCGCGATGCCACCGTGACCGGCTACCCGGACCTGCCCGCGCCACCGCACCCGCCCAGCGATCGCCCGCAATTGTTCGATGCCCCCTACAGCGGGGAGCAGGTGCGCTTTGTGGTGGTGTCACGGCGGGTGTCCTCGCCGTCGGCGCAGGGCGAAGTGCGCGTCCAGGTCGGGCAGACCCGCCGGGCGCGCGAGGCGCTGGCCCAGGACATGGTGACCCGCGCGCTGCTGGCGATCGGGGTGTTGTCGCTCCTGTCGCTGGCCCTGGTCGGGCTGGGCGTGCACCGTGCGCTGCGTCCGCTGGTGCGGATGGAGCGTGAGCTGGCACGGCGCGAGCCCTCCGATCTGAAACCGCTGGATGCCAGCGTGCCGCGCGAGATGGACAAGATGGTCGGCGCGCTGAACCACTTCATGGGCCGGCTGTCGGCCAGCAACGAAACCCTGCGCGCGTTCATGGCTGAGGCCGCGCACCAGATGCGCACGCCGTTGGCGGCACTGCGCGCGCAGGCACAGCTGGCGCTGGACGAAGAAGAGCCAGAGGACATGCGCCGCAGCCTGCACGCCATCGAGCGCAATGCCACCCACATGAGCCGCCTGCTCAACCAGCTGCTCAGCGACGCCAGCGTGATCCACCGCGCCAACCTGCAGCGCTTCGCACCGGTCGATCTGGCCGAAATCCTGCACCAGGCACTGCATGAAGCCCTGCCACAGGCGATGCCGGCGCCGCGCGTGCAGCTGGCCGTTGGCGTGCAGGCGGCCTGGGTGCAGGGCGATGCGCTGCTGCTGCGCGAGGCGATCAAGAACCTGATCGACAACGCGGTCAAATACGGTGGCGACGGCAGCCTGCAGGTGGCGCTGACCGAAGAAGCACAGCAGTGCGTGCTGACCATTGCCGACCACGGCCCGGGCATTGCCGCGGCCGACGCCGAGCGGGTGTTCGAGCGCTTCGCGCGCGGCGAGGGCGCGGCTGCCGGCGGTGCCGGGCTGGGCCTGGCGATCGTCAAGCGCGTCATCGACAGCCATGGGGGCCAGATCGATCTGAGCAACCGCGTGGGCGGGGGACTGGTCGCCACCATCCGCCTGCCGAGGATGCATCCATGAAAGCTGCATGGCTTGTGCTGCTGCTGGTCGTCGCGGGCAATGCGTGGGGGGCACCCGGCGATGTACAGCGGTTTCCCGCCAAAGGCGTGCCGACCGCGCAGCTGCGCATCCACGGCTCGACCGACATCGAGGTGTTCGCCACCGTCATCGCCGACTACCAGCGCCTGCACCCGGGCACCGAGATTCTCTACGAGGACGTGATCACCCAGGACATCTATGCGCGCTACCTGCGCGACCGCAGCGGGCCGAACGCGCCGGACATGCTGATCAGCAGCGGCATGGACCTGCAGACCAAGCTGGTAAACGACGGCCACGCGTTGGCGCACCGCTCGGTGCAGACCGACGCGCTGCCGGCGTGGGCGCAATGGCGGCACGAGGCGTTCGGAATCAGCTACGAACCGGTGGCGATGGTCTACAACACGCGCACGCTGCCGGCCGCACGGGTGCCCCGCACGCGCCGCCAGCTGCTGGACCTGCTGCGCGCGCCGGACGCGCCGCTGCAGGGCAGGGTGGGCACCTACGATGTGGAGCGCAGCAGCGTGGGCTACCTGCTGGCCACCCAGGACGGCCAGCGCGGCAGCATGGCCGGTGCGCTGCTCGGCGCGCTCGGCGACAACGGCGTGCAGCTGGAAGAACGCACCGGCGTGTTGCTGGACAGGGTCAGCAGTGGCCAGCTGTCGCTGGTCTACAACGTGTTGGGCTCCTACGCGCAGGCGCGCATCGACGCCGGCGCGCCGCTGGGCATCGTCGAGCCGGAGGACTACACCCTGGTGGTGCTGCGCACCGCGGTGATCCCGCGCAGCAGCCGGCACCCGGAGGAGTCGCGCCGCTTCCTGGACTACCTGCTCTCGCCGCGTGGCCAGCAGGTGCTCTCGCGCGAGGCGCGGCTGATGCCGATCCTGCCCGCGCAGGGCCAGCAACGTGGCCGCTCGCCTGAGCGCAGCTACCGGCCCATCCAGTTGGGCCCCGGCCTGCTGGTGTACCTGGACGCGCTGAAACGCCGCCAGTTCCTCGAAGCCTGGCGCGGCAGCATGCGGCAGCGCGACGACCGGTAACGACGGCCGCCGGCCGTCAACCTTCACCCGCGTAACAACGATCCAAGCCGGTAATGACGGCCGCTGGCCCTCAACCTCAACACGACGATCCACCCCGGTAGTGACGGCCGCTGGCCGTCAACCTCATTGCAACGATCCACCCCGGTAGTGACGGCCGCTGGCCGTCAACCTCGTTGCAACGATCCACCCGTGTAGCGCCGGGCTCTGCCCGGCAACCGCATTACAATGGACCGCATGAGCGAATTCACCGTCCTGATTGCCGACGACCACCCGTTGCTGCGCGCGGCGGTGGTGCACTCGCTGCGCCAGTCGCTCCCGCAGGCGCAGGTGCTCGAAGTGGCCAGCGCCTCCGCACTGGAAGCCGCGCTGGACCAGCACCCGGAGATCGAGCTGGTGCTGCTGGACCTGACCATGCCCGGTGCCCGCGGGTTCTCCTCGCTGCTGCACGTACGCGGCGCGCACCCGGACATCCCGGTGGTCATCGTCTCCTCCAACGACCATCCGCGCGTCATCCGCCGCGCGCAGCAGTTCGGCGCAGCCGGCTTCATCCCCAAATCCGCCCCCGCCGAGACTATCGGCCAGGCGGTGGCGGCGGTGCTCGATGGCGGGGTGTGGTTCCCGGCCATGGCGCCAGAGCGCTCCGAGTCCGACGCGCTGCTCGCCGCACGCCTCGCCCAGCTCACCCCGCAGCAGTTCCGCGTGCTGCTGTGCCTGGCCGACGGCCTGCTCAACAAGCAAATCGCCTACGAGCTGGGCCTGGCTGAGAACACGGTGAAGGTGCATGTCACCGCGATCCTGAAAAAGCTGGAATGCCACAGCCGCACGCAGGCTGCGGTACTGGTGAAGGCGCTGGAGCCGGAAGGCGATGCCGGCGCGGGGCTGGACGGCTGAGGCCGCGGGGCGGGGACACATCGTCACCTCCGGAGGGTGTCAGCCGAGCATGGCTCGGCTCTACCAGAGCGTGGCACCCTGGCCCCCCAACCCACCCGGTAGAGCCGAGCCATGCTCGGCTGCTCCCCAACCCACCCGGTAGAGCCGAGCCACGCTCGGCTGACACCCCAATCTACCCGGCAGAGCCGAGCCACGCTCGGCTGCTCCCAATCCACCCGGTAGAGCCGAGCCATGCTCGGCTGCTTCCGAATCACCGATCATCCCCGATGCCGTACCAGCAACTGCGTCATCAACGCGCGCAGCGCCGGCGGCCGCACCGGCTTGGACAGGAACCCCCACCCGTTCTCTGCAGCCTGCGCCTTCAACACATCATCGCGCTCGGCGGTCACCAGGATCACCGGTGGCCGCGCCTGCCACAGTCCACACAACTGCTCATACAGATCCGGGCCGTGCCACTGGCCCATGCGCACATCCAGCAGCAGCAACTGCGGCACGTTGAGCGCGGAGGCGATTTCCAGCACGGCCTGCGGCCCATCGGCCAGCTCCACCGCGCAGCCCCAGCGCTCCAGCAGCGCGCGGGTGGCGGCGCACACACGCGGGTCGTCATCGATGCTCCAGACCCGGCAATGCCGCAGCGGGCTGTCATCGCCGGCGTCAGCCGCTACGGCCGGCACCGGCGTCGGCGCCGGAATGGCCGCCGCGTCGCCGAGCGGCACGCTCACCGTGAACACGCTGCCGCGTCCCAGCGTGGAGCGCAGATGGATGCCATGCCCCAGCAGGCGGCCGATGCGTTCGACGATGGCCAATCCCAGCCCGGCGCCGCGTTCCTGTTCGACGCCATCATCCAGCCGGCGGAACTCCTCGAAGATCTCGCCCTGCAGGCTCTCCGGAATGCCCGGGCCCTGGTCGTGCACCTCGATGCGCAACTGGTCGCCCACGCGGCGGCAGCCCAGCAACACGCGCCCGCGCGGGGTATAACGCAGCGCATTGGACAGGAAGTTCTGCAGGATCCGGCGCAGCAATGCCTCATCGCTGACCACCACCGCCCGCGTATCCACCCAACGCAGCTGCAGCCCGCGACTGTCGGCGGCGATGCCGAACTCACGTGCCAGTGTCTCCAGCAGCGGCGATAGCGCGAACGCGCGCACGTGGGTCTGCAGCGCGCCCGATTCCAGCCGCGATATATCCAGCAGGCTGGTCAGGATCGCATCCTGCGCGGCCAGCGCCGCATCCACGTGCTCGCTCAATGCGCGCGCATCACCGTGCAGCTTGCCGCGCAGCACCGAAACGAACATGCGCGCGGCGTTCAACGGTTGCAGCAGGTCGTGCACGGCCGAGGCGACGAAACGCGATTTGTAGCGGTTGGCCCGCTCGGCCTCGCGGCGCGCCTCGTCCAGGTCACGGGTGCGCTCGGCCACGCGGTGCTCCAGCGCATCGGCCAGCGAGCGCAGTTCACGCGCGGTGTTCTTGTAGGCGGTGATGTCGGCATAGCTGGTGACAAAGCCGCCATCGGGCAGCGGATTGCCGCGGATCTCCAGCACGGTGCCGTCGTCTTTCTCGCTCTCGCGCATGTGCGGCCGGCCGCTGCGCAGGTGGTTCAAGCGGCGCTCGATCGCCTCATCGATTGGGCCGGGACCGAGCAGGCCACGGCGCGCGTTGTAGCGAAAGATCTCCTCGATCGGGCGGCCGACCCGGATCAGCCCGGGCGGAAATTTGAACAGCTCCAGGTAGCGCGCATTCCATGCCACCAGGTTCTGTTCGTTGTCGATCACCACCACGCCCTGCGGCAGGTGCGCCAGGCTGCGGCTGAGCCCGCTGTCGGCCTGCTGGGCGGCCTGCAGCACGCCATCCTGCGCGGTACGCAGCTCCTCGGCATGCTGGGCCAGCACGCTTTCCAGCTCGCGTCGGCTGCGCTGCCGATGCGCATCCAGCCGCCGCCGCTGCTGTACGAACAGCACCAGGAAGCCCAACGCCAACCACGCCGCGCCGCCGCCGATGGCCGCGCTGCGCCCGGCGCTGGTGGCCGCGCCGGCATCGTGCAGCAGGTGCAGGTTCCAGTGTTCCTCGGGCAGGGCCAGGCTTTGCCAGAGCATCCGTCCGGGCAGCGCCGGATCGAGCAGGCGCACCATGCGCCCGCCGTTCTCAAGCACATCTTCGGTGCGGACCCGCAGCGGTTGCAGCGAGCGGTCGGCGTACTGCCGCGCTTCCAGCATCTCGCGGCGCTCGCCCGGCCCCAGCGGGCGCAGCAGGCGGTAGCGCCAAACATCGCGGTTGGCCAGGAACACCACGTCATGCTCATCGCTGGCCAGCACCACGTCCGGGCTGGGCAACCATTCCTGTTCCAATGCCGACAGTTCGATCTTGATCACCACCACGCCGACCCGCACGCCGTCTTCCTCGATCGCCTGGGACAGGAAATACCCGGGCACGCCGGTGGTCATGCCGATGCCGTAGAAACGACCCCGGCCGGTGGCCAGCGCCTGGCGGTAATAGGGGCGGTAGCTGTAATCCTCGCCGACGTTGCTGCTGGGCTGGTCCCAGTTGCTGGCGGCCACGGCCACGCCGTCGTGGCCGACCAGGGTCAGGGTGGAGGCGCGGGTCACCTGGTTGGCGCGCTGCAGTTTCAGGTTCAGGCGCTGCCGCGCGGCGGCATCGGGCACCTTGAGCAGGGCGCGGCGCAGGTCCGGGTCCAGTGCCAGCACCTGCGGCAGGGTCCCGAAGCGGTCGATACGCTGCTGCAGTCCCTGGCCGTACAGTTCCAGCTGGCGTTGCACCTGGGCACTTTCGGTGGCCAGCGCACGCCGCCAGGCATAGTGCCCGGCGGCGGCCGCGCACAGCAGTGTGCCGCCGATCATCAGCAGCAGGGTCAACAGCAGGGTGCGATGGCGGCCGAGCCAGTACATGGCGGCAGTCTACGGTCGTGCGGCGGGCGCGATGTACACACCCGCCGCGATGGGCCCGATCAGAAGTGCATCTGCGCGCGCAGTTCGAAGATGTCCGGCTGGGTATGCACGCCGCGACGGCTGGCGTCGGCCTTCACGTAGTTGGCCTGGAACTTGAAGTGGCTGGTGAGGTACCAGTTGGCGCCCAAGGTCCAGTCGTGCTGGCGGCCACCGAAAACATCGGCGTCGTCCAGGTCCAGGCGGCTGTAACGGGCCACCAGTTCCACCGCGCCGTAGTCATGGGCCGGCTTGATGTTGGCCACCGCGCCGGCGTTGTACGGACGCGATTCCCCGGTGAGCACCCAGCTGGCCATGGCGTACTGGCCGTCGCCGGTGTAGTCCGGCTTGCCCTGGCGGGTGACGGTGGTCTGCAGGGCTTCGGCCTGCAGCGAGAACGGGCCACGGATCCAGATGCCTTCCAGGCCGGTGCGGCGGATCTGGTCGGCAGTGGCCAGTGCGCCGGAGTCGACCAGGCGGATGTCGGTCAGGCCGGCTTCCGGACGAGCGCGCAGGCGCGCGCTGGCTTCATGGTGCACGTCGCGGCCATCGCGGTAGCCGCGCGGGTTTTCCTGCGAGTAGGCCAGGCCCAGGTGCAGCACGTCGCCGGCGGCCTTGATCGGGGTCCACACCGCACGCACGGCCTGCGTGGTGCCGGGGTTGTCGCCCTGCAGGTCCTTGCCGCCGTAGGCGCCGGCCTGCAGCAGGTACTGCGGGCGCTCCAGCACCCACTCCACGCCGGTGCGGCGGCCTGCGTAGAAGGCCTGCACGGGCAGCGCGGTTTCCAGGAAGCTGCCGGCGCGCGAGGAAGTGTTGGCGTCCAGGCCGACCGGGGTCTTCATGTAGCCGAAGCGGAAGCGGCCGATGTCGCTGCCGAAGAAGGCCTTGCTTTCAACGCGCACGAACACGTCCAGCCAGGTGTCGGCCTGGAAGTCGTAGTACACCATCGCGTCGTACACCCCCTTCTTCTTCAGGGTGGCGCCGAATTCCTTGCGGCGCACCGCGTCATCGTCTTCGATGCCGCTGGCCGAGGAAAAATCGTTGTAGTCGTAGGCGATGTTGGCGGTGGCGGCCAGTTCGGTGCCATCGCTGAAGGCGACCTTGGTCGGCCAGTTGTCGAAATCGGCCGCCGAGGCCAGGGCGGGGGTGGCAGCCAGGCACAGGGCCAGCAGGGTCGGGGTCGGGCGCATGGAGGAGCAGCTCTCTGGGTTCATTGAAGCGGACAGGACAACAACGGCCGCAGCGCCGGAAACTGTTGCCCTTCAGGGCTGCGCGCGGTCACCAGCCGCCGTGGGGGAGGGCGGGATGGGCGCAGTGTAGGCACCCATCGCTGCCTGAACCGGGGGGCTAGTACCAATAGGTTATCTGCGTGGCGGTGACTCGCGCGTACAAATGCGTCCATCCCCCGCCGCCCTGCCTGTTCCGGCGCCGCGACGGGGTTTCCTTGGAACTGGCCTGCTGCTGCCGTGCGGGCCGGACGCAACAACACCGCTTTCCCGGAGTCCGCCATGCACGTACCCACCGCCGCCGCGCTGTCGGCCAAGCCGCTGCCCTTCTACCGCCAGCTGTATTTCCAGGTGGTCGTGGCGATCGTCCTGGGCGCCGTCCTCGGCCACTTCGAGCCGGCCTTCGCCGAATCGCTCAAGCCGCTCGGTGATGCCTTCATCAAGCTGGTGAAGATGATCATCGCCCCGGTGATCTTCCTCACCATCGTCACCGGTATCGCCGGCATGACCCACCTGCGCACCGTGGGCCGGGTGTTCGCCAAGTCGATGGCCTACTTCCTGTTCTTCTCCACCCTGGCCCTGATCGTGGGCATGATCGTGGCGCACGTGGTGCAGCCCGGTGCCGGCATGAACATCAACCCGGCCGACCTGGACCAGACCGCGGTCCACAGATACGTGGAGAAATCCCACGAGCTGACCCTGACCGGCTTTGCGATGGACATCATTCCGGCCACCCTGGTCAGCGCCTTCGTAGACGGCAACATCCTGCAGGTGCTGTTCGTGGCGGTGCTGTTCGGCATTGCGCTGGCCCTCACTGGTGCGAAGGGCCGCCCGGTGCTGACCTTCCTGGAGGCGCTGACCGCCCCGGTGTTCCGCCTGGTGCACATCCTGATGAAGGCCGCCCCGATCGGCGCCTTCGGTGCCATCGCCTTCACCATCGGCAAATACGGGGTGGGGTCGCTGATCAACCTGGCCTGGCTGGTGGGCTCGTTCTACCTCACCGCGTTCCTGTTCGTGGCCGTCATCCTGGGCGTGGTCTGCCGCCTGTGCGGGTTCTCGGTGTTCAAGCTGGCCCGCTACCTCAAGGCCGAGCTGCTGCTGGTGCTGGGCACCTCCTCGTCCGAATCGGCGCTGCCCTCGCTGATGGAGAAGATGGAGCGCGCCGGCTGCGCCAAGTCGGTGGTGGGCCTGGTGGTCCCGACCGGCTACTCGTTCAACCTGGATGGCACCAACATCTACATGACCCTGGCCGCGCTGTTCATCGCCCAGGCCACCAACACCGAACTGACCCTGGGCCACCAGATCGCGCTGCTGCTGGTGGCGATGCTCAGCTCCAAGGGCGCCGCCGGCGTCACCGGTGCCGGTTTCATCACCCTGGCCGCCACCCTGGCGGTGGTGCCGGAAGTGCCGGTGGCCGGCATGGCGCTGATCCTCGGCGTGGACCGCTTCATGAGCGAATGTCGCTCGCTGACCAACTTCATCGGCAATGCCGTGGCCACCGTGGTGGTGTCGCGCTGGGAAGGCGCGTTGGACCGCGATCGCCTGGCGATGGCGCTGGATGGCCGCGAGGCCGAACTGCCGGCATTGACCACCGACGACCTGCCGTCGCCGCTGACCGCGTCGGCGCACTGAACCCGCTTGCGTTTGTGTGTGTTGCAGGGCCTGCCCACTCCCCCTGGATGGCGGGCCCTGCTTTTTTATCGCTGCCACAGCAGTGATGCGACCTGTCATCGGCGTGCGCCACGCTGCCTGCATACGCTGCCGAACGGCTGGAAATATGTGCAGTTGCAGCATGGCCGCGACAGCGTAGCGACAGGTCCATCCACGCCAACGGGGGTATGATCCCCTGTTCCTCTCGCCCATTCATCTGCAGAAAGCGATGTCCAACGAAGATTTCAAACAGGCAGCCCTCGACTATCACCGGCTCTCGCCGCCCGGCAAGATCAAGGTCACCGCGACCAAGCCGATGTTGACCCAGCGCGATCTGTCGTTGGCCTATTCGCCGGGCGTGGCACACGCCTGCGAAGCGATCATGGCCGACCCGCAGCAGGCCAGCGAGCTGACCGCGCGCGGCAACCTCGTCGCCGTCATCTCCAACGGTACCGCCGTGCTGGGCCTGGGCAACATCGGCCCGCTGGCCGGCAAGCCGGTGATGGAAGGCAAGGGCGTGCTGTTCCAGAAGTTCGCCGGCATCGATGTGTTCGACATCGAGATCGACGAGAACGACCCGGACAAGCTGGTCGACATCATCGCCTCGCTGGAGCCGACCTTCGGCGGCATCAACCTGGAAGACATCAAGGCGCCGGAATGCTTCATCGTCGAGCGCAAGCTGCGCGAGCGGATGAACATCCCGGTGTTCCATGACGACCAGCACGGCACCGCGATCATCGTCGGTGCGGCCGTGCTCAACGCCATGGTCGTGACCGGCAAGAAGATCGAAGACATCAAGCTGGCCACCACCGGCATGGGCGCGGCGGGCATCTCCTGCGTCAACATGCTGGTTTCGCTGGGCCTGAAGCCGGAGAACATCCTGGCCTTCGACCGCGACGGCGTGATCCACACCGGCCGCACCGACCTGGACCCGGAAAAGGCGCGTTACGCACGCGACACCGACAAGCGCACGCTGGCCGAGATCGTCGACGGCGCGGATATCTTCCTCGGCCTGTCGGCCCCGGGCATCCTCACGGCGGACATGGTCAAAACCATGGCCAAGGATCCGGTGATCTTCGCCCTGGCCAACCCGACCCCGGAAATCATGCCGGAAGTGGCCCGTTCGGTACGTCCGGATGCGCTCATCGGCACCGGTCGTTCGGATTACCCGAACCAGATCAACAACGTGCTGTGCTTCCCGTACCTGTTCCGCGGGGCGCTGGACGTGGGCGCCACGGCGATCAACGAAGAAATGAAGATCGCCTGCGTGCACGCCATTGCCGCGATGGCGCGCCGCGAGGCCAGCGACTTGGGCTCGGCCTATGGCGATGAAACCCCGAGCTTCGGCCGCGATTACCTGATCCCCCGTCCGTTCGACCGCCGCCTGCTGGTGGAGCTGTCGGCCGCCGTGGCCCAGGCCGCGATGGATTCGGACGTAGCTACCCGTCCGGTCGCCGACATGGGCGCCTACCGCGAGAAGCTGGCCCAGTTCGTCTACCGCACCAGCCTGATGATGAAGCCGGTCTACGACCGTGCGCGCGCCGACAAGCAGCGCGTGGTGTATGCCGAAGGCGAAGAAGAAGTGGTGCTGCGCGCGGTGCAGAACGTGGTCGACGAAGGCCTGGCGTTCCCGATCCTGATCGGCCGCCCGGACGTGATCGAATCGCGCATCGAGCGCTTGGGTCTGCGGATGAAGGCCGAGGTCGATTTCGGCATCACCAACATCAACGACGACCCGCGTTTCAACGAGTACTGGCAGTACTACCACAACCTCACCGGCCGTCGCGGCGTGACCGTGGCCGCGGCCAAGAACCTGATGCGCTCGCGCCCGACACTGATCGCGGCGGTGATGGTGGCCCGTGGCGAAGCCGATGCGATGCTCACCGGCGTGGTCGGCCGCTTCCACAAGAAACTGGGTTATGTACGCAGCGTGCTGCCGCTGGAATCCAAGGTGACCTCCACCTCGGCCATGACCGGCGTGATCAACCAGCACGGCGTGTTCTTCTTCGTGGACACCCACGTGCAGGAAGACCCGACCGCCGAGCAGATCTGCGAAGCGACGCTGCAGGCGGCCTACCGCATGAAGCTGTTCGGGATCGAGCCGAAGGTGGCGTTGCTGTCGCACTCCAACTTCGGCAGCCACGATTCCAAGGACGCGTTGAAGATGCGCGCCGTGCGTGGCCTGCTGCTCAAGCGCAACCCGCGCTTGAACGTGGACGGCGAAATGCAGGGCGACACCGCATGGGACGAAGCGCTGCGCCAGAAGCTGCTGCCCAACAGCACGCTGAAGGGCCGCGCCAACCTGTTCGTGCTGCCCAACCTGGAAGCGGCCAACATCGCCTACAACCTGGTGCGCGTGTTCACCGATGGCGTGGCGATCGGCCCGATTCTGATGGGCGTGGCCAAGCCGGTGCACATCCTGACCACCAGCGCCACCTCGCGCCGCGTGCTCAACATGACCGCGATCGCCGCAGTCGATGCGCAGATCCGCAAGCAGCTGGAGGCCGAAAAGAACGGGGCGTAACGCGCCGCTCTTTTAGGCTCCAGCTTTCAAAGCGCGCCCTTCGGGGCGCGTTTTGGTTTCGCGAAGCGAAACAGGTAGCGCCACGCCATGCGTGGATGCACTTCGCCCCGCATCCTGCGCGTCACCAGGCGGCTTCGGCGTGCGTTCAACGCCGGCCAGAACCCCCACGCGTGGATGCTGCGGGCCTGGACACCTGGACACCTGGACCGCGCTGCGCGCGGTATCCACCCATGGCGTGAATCTACGCCGATGGCTACGTCCCCGATCGATATGCCGATGGCTACCCCGACGGCGACGTTGCCGATCAATAGTCCCGTAGCCCGGCCGTCACCGCCCTGCAACCTCCGCAAGGCCCAATACCCCCACGCGGCCCGGCCGCGGCGGAGGGCCACCGGCTCCCGCCGCCCTGGGCCCGACCAGACCCCCAATGGCCAGCCCGGAGTAGTCCCATGCGCAGTCGAACGACGAAACGCTATTTCCAGCAGCTGTTCGCGCTGTACGCCGGCCTGGTCGGCGCGCGCTGAGTCCCATCAGTGCCGCCCGCTGGCCGGCTACGGCGCTGAGCCCCGGTAGTGCCGGCCGCTGGCCGGCTCCTCCAAATGCGCGATCGGCAAGACAAGCACCCCTCTACGATAGGTGCCCAGCACCACATCAACGCGCCTTCACGTATGCCGCCCAAAGCGCCGGCAACGCCATCCCGGTGCGCTGCGTCCACAAGGCCGGCGCATAGCGCCCCTCGCGCAACGCCGCATCCAGCGCCTTTACCAGCCCGGGATGCTGGTCCTCGCTCCACTTCAGAAACGCACCGGTGACCCGGTAACCGGTATCGAAACGCTGCCCGTCCTTCACCGCCGTCGGCAGCGCCCAGCCGGCCGCCGCGTTGTGCCGACCATAGCGGTCGCGTGCGTAATCGGCGATGCCTTCCACCAGCCAGCCGGGCACGCGTTCGTTGGCGTACTCGGGGTAGCCCTGCACGATGTGCATCGCCTCATGGGTCACCAGGTCCACGTCGTCTGGATGTGTGGCCAACCAGCCCGGGTTGATGGTGATGGTGGCGGCCCCGTCGCCTTCGCCGACAAAGGCGACGCCGTCGTACGCCGGGTCGATCACGATGCGCGCCTGCGCCGGTGCGCCCGGATGGAAATCGGCGCGTTCGCGCAGATAGGCCGCGAAGAACGTCTCGATGATCCGGCCGCGCAGCGTCGCATCCAGCGCATCGCCCGGATCGCGGTAGGTCAGCGTCACCCCCTCGCGCTGCTGGCTGCCCTCGAACGCCGCGGCATCGAACGCCACCAACGCCAGCATCAGCACCCCGGTAGTGCCGGCCGCTGGCCGGCTCCCCATGACCCCATCGGCCATCGACCTGCAGAACGCCATCGCGCCCATCCTCAACGTTCCCCAACCGGCGCCAGCAATTCCACCTCGGCCAGCTGCATCCGCCCAGGCCCGGCGATGCGCAACCGGTACTCGGCGTAACGGCCCGGCGTGGCGATGCCGAACGGACGGGTCTGCTGCGCCCAGGCGAAGTCCTCGCCACGGCGCTGGTCCAGCGTGATCCAGCGGCCACCGCTGCGGCGCGCTTCCAGCGTCCACTCGCCGCCGCGGATCGGGGCGTTGCCACTGGTCAGCGTGTACATCGATGGCACGCCGTCGCTGACCCCGGTGAATGACACCGTGCCGGCACCCAGCGGCACCACGGTGCCGGCATCGTCATCGACCAGCGCCTGCAGCGCCCGTCCATCGGCACCCTGCGCACGCGCACCGCCGCCGAGCAGGTCATGCAGCAGGGAAGGGCGTTGGCCGCGCGCGGTGAGCGAGCGCGGCGCATCGTCCGGGCCGCTGCCCCACGGGGAGGGCTTGGGCCCCATCACGAAATCCAGCGTGGCGCCCTTGGCGATCACCTCGTGCGGTACCCAGGTCTTGCTCCACGGCTTGCCGTTGATTTTCAACGACTGCACGTACACGTTCTCGCGCGAGTTGTCCGGCGCATTGACGGTCAGCACCGCGCCGCCCTGCAGTTCGACCCGGGCGTGGCGGAACGCCGGCGAGCCGATCGCGTACTCGGGCGAGCCCATGCGCAGCGGATACAGGCCCAGCGAGGCCAGCACGTACCACGCCGACGTTTCGCCGTTGTCCTCATCGCCGGGGTAGCCCTGGCCGATCTCGCTGCCCACGTACAGCCGCGACAGGATCTCGCGCACATGCTGCTGGGTCTTCCATGGCTGCCCGGCATACAGGTACATCCACGGGATGTGGTGCGCCGGCTGGTTGCTGTGCGCGTACATGCCCATGCGCACATCGCGCGCTTCGGTCATCTCATGGATGGTGCCGCCATAGGAGCCGGCAAACGCCGGGTCGGCGGTTTCCGGGGTGGCGAAGAATTCGTCCAGCTTGGCCGCAAGTTTGTCGCGGCCGCCGTACAGCCCGGCCAGGCCTTCGCCGTCGTGCGCGGCAGTGAAGGCGAACGTCCAGCCGTTGGATTCGGTGTAGTCATGGCCCCACACGCGCGGGTCGTAGTCCTTGGCGGCCAGCCGCCATTGGCCGTCGGCAGTGCGGCCCTGGAAGAAGCCGGCCGCCGGATCGAACAGCGTGGCGTAGGTGCCCGCTCGGTGGCTGAAGTAGTCGGCCTCGGTGGTATAGCGCTCGCGCGCGGCAGCCGTGGTTGCGCGTTTGGCCAGCGCCTGGGCCATGTTGGCGATGCCGAAGTCGTTGAGCGCCCCTTCCATCGTCCACGACATCCCTTCATGCACCTCGGCGCTGGCATAGCCGCGGAAGGTGGAACGGTCCATGCCCTTGCGCCCGACGTGGCGATCCGGCGGCACCACGGTGGCGTTCTTCAGCGCCGCCGCATAGGCCTCCTCTGGATCGAAGCCGCCGATGCCCTTCAGCCATGCGTCGGCGAAGGCCACATCCGAACTGGTGCCCACCATCAGGTCGGCATAGCCCGGCGAGGACCAGCGCGCGACCCAGCCACCGGCGCGGTACTGCTCCAGGAAGCCCTGCACCAGCGCGCCGGCGTCGTCCTTGGTGAACAACGCATACGCCGGCCACGTGGTGCGGAAGGTATCCCAGAAGCCGTTGTTGACGTACACCTTGCCGTCGCGGATCGGGGCGAAGCTGCGCGTGGCGCTGCCGTCGGTGTTGTCGTCGGCGGCACTGGCCTGGCTGGCGTAACGCCAGTCGGGCGCGGCGGCGGTGCCGGCGTTTTCATGGCCGGAGTTGGGGTACAGATACAGCCGGTACAGGCTGGAATACAGCGTCGTCTTCTGGTCGTCGCTGGCATCGCCGATGTCGAACGGCGCCAGGCGCGCATCCCAGGCGTCCTGCGCGCGTGCGGCCACGCGCTCAAGGTCGTCGGTGGCGGCCAGTTCCAGTGCCAGGTTGTGGCGCGCCTGCTCGAGGGAGATCAGCGACGTGGCGATGCGCATGTTCACCCGGCGGTCGCTGCCGGCATCGAACTTGATGTAGCCGGTGGCACGGCCGGTGTCGATCTGCCCGCTGCTGCGCCAGGGTGTGTCGAAGCTGGCCACCACGTACATGCGGGTGGCACCGTTGGACAGGCCGCTGCGGGTATCGGTGTAGCCGGACAAGGTCTGCGTGGCCGCGTCCAGGGTCAGCCCGCCGCGCGCATCGACGTTGTCGAACAGCAGGTTGGCGTCGCCTTTTTCCGGGAACTCGAAGCGGAACAACGCGGCGTGGTCGGTCGGGGCGATTGCTGCGGCGATGCCATTGTCGAAGCGCACGTCGTAACGGTAGGGACGCGCACGTTCATTGTCGTGCGAGAAGGCCAGCGCACGCTTGCCGCGGTCGGCCTCGGGCACGCCACGGCTGGCCGAGGGCATCACCTGGAAGGTCTGGCGGTCGCCCATCCACGGGCTGGGCTGGTGGCTGAGCGCCAGCGCCTGCAGGCGTGGACGGTTGCTGGCATCGTTCTGTTCGTTCCAGCGGTACAGCCAGTTCAGCGCGCCGGCATCGGTGACCGGGGTCCAGAAGTTGAACCCGTGCGGCACCGCCGTGGCCGGGAAATTGTTGCCGCGCGAGAACGTGCCGTTGGCCTGCGTGCCGCGCGTGGTCAGCACCCAGTCCGACGGCCGCTGTGGTGCGCTGCGCGGCTGCGCGTCCAGGCGCACGTCGTCGATCCAGCCCGACACCGGCGCGCCGGCGGCGCTGGCCACCTGCAGTTCGACGCCCACCACGCGGCGCCCACGCAGCGCGGCGACGTCGCCCAGGCGCACCGATTTGCGGGCCCACTGCTGGGGGTACAGCGTTTTCGAATCGCCCTGCGCGGTCGCGCCCAGCGCCACGCCGTGCTGGTCGCGCGCGTCGCTGGCCGAGACCCGGCTGCCGTCGTCCAGCACCAGGTCCAGCGAGACGTAGGTGGACGCCACGGTGTCCTTGCCGACGATCTCCGGCAGTACCAGCCAGCTCAGCGCGGTGTCGGCCTCGATGCGCACGTCGGTATCGAACAGGCGCCGCTGCAGGGGGCCGCCGGTGCTGGCGTAGTGCAGCGCGCGCAGGCCGGTGTAGCCGACGCCGGCCTTGGCCGCATACGGCGCGCGCGGACCGTTGCCGATCTCGACCTGCAGCGCCTGCTTGCCGACCGAGGGGGACGGCTGGCCCGGCTCGAAGGAGGTCTGCAGGCCCTGGCCGAACGCGGGCAGGGCGAGTGAGGCGCAGGCCATGGCGAGGGCAAGCGGCAGCAGGGCGTGGCGGGCGGGGCGCGGAGCGGGCAGGGACATGCAGGGAACTCCCGGGTAGGGCAGGCGGCAGGCAGAGCCCGCATCGGCGACCACGGCAGACCGCATCACCCCGGCCGCCAGCGGCGGACAGGAGGGCGATGCAGGTCCGGCGGGGGGACGGGCCATGCGATCGGGGCAGGAATCGAACCGGTCCGATGCTGCAACAGGCATGGGGACGCTGGCAAGTGCCATTTAGTTCGATCCAAACACTGAAAAACCACCCGATCCTGACGTGGTTGACAGTGTGTTTGGATCGATTTAAAAAGAACGGTGTTGTCTCCCGGCAATACGCATCGCCCCGGCATGCCGCCGTCGGCCGCAGCGGCGATGCCGCAGCGCCGGGTGCTAGAATCGACACCTTCGCAATTCCTTTGTGTGTCCACGCCATGAGCCATACCGCCACTGCGCCCGCCAACGCCGAGAAGCGCTACACCGTGCACCGCGTCGACCTGCCGCTGAGCTGCCCGACTCCGGAAATGGCGCTGTGGAACTCCCACCCGCGCGTGTACCTGCCGATCGAAGACGAGCCCAACTGCGAGGCCAAGTGCCCGTACTGCGGCGCCGTGTTCGTGCTGGCCGACTGAGCCACGGCTGCGTCCGTGCGCCGACTGACCGTGGTGCAGCTGCTGCCGGCGCTGCACTCCGGCGGGGTTGAACGCTCCACCCTTGAAATCGCCTCCGCCCTGGTTGCCGCCGGCCACCGGGCCATCGTCGTGTCTGCCGGTGGGCGGCTGGTCGAACCGCTGCTGGCCAGCGGCGCCGAACACCTCACCCTGGACATCGGCCGCAAATCACTGCTCACCCTGCGCCACGTGCTGAGCCTGCGCCGGCTGTTCGCCGAGGTCGGCGCGGACATCGTGCATGCGCGCTCGCGGCTGCCGGCCTGGCTGGGCCTGTACGCGCTGCGCAACCTGCCGCCGGGGCAGCGCCCGCACTGGGTCACCACCGTGCACGGGCTGAACTCGCCGGGCCGCTACAGCGCGGTGATGACCAGCGGCGAGCGCGTCGTCTGCGTGTCCAACAGCGTGCGCGAGTTCGTCCAGACCCACTATCCAAGCGTACCGGCCGAGCGCCTGCAGGTGATTCCGCGCGGCGTGGACGTGGCCCAGTTCCCACGCGTGGCACGCAACGACCGCCGCGCGCGCCTGGCCGTGGCCGAACAGCACCCACTGCTGGGCACCGATGCGCCGCTGCTGCTGTTGCCTGGTCGCGGAACCCGCCTGAAGGGCCACCGGCACGCGTTGCAGGTGGTCGCCGGCCTGCATGCGGCGGGCGTGCCGGCCAGGCTGTGGATGCCCGGCACCCGCGAGCCTGGCCGTGAGGCGTACGTGGCCGAGCTGGAGGCGCAGGCGCGCACCCTCGGCATTGCCGATGCAGTGCTGATGACCGCGCCCACCACGCGCATTGCCCAGGCGTATGCGGCCAGCGATCTGGTGCTGCAGGTGTCGGACAAGGCCGAAGCCTTCGGCCGCACCGTGCTCGAAGCGCTGTCGGTGGGCCGCCCGGTGCTGGGCTGGAACCACGGCGGCGTCGGTGAGTTGTTGACGCAGCTGCAACCGTCCGGTGCGGTAGCCTTGCACGACAGTGCCGCCCTGCTGGCGCGCGCGCAGCAGCTGCTGCAGCAACCGCCCAGCCTGCCCACGCGGATTCCTTTCACTTTGCAGGCGATGCAGCGTGACACGCTCCAGCTCTACACCTCGCTCGCCGGCTGAACCGGCCCTCGCGCCTGACTCACCCGGCTCCCGTGCGGGCCGCTGGGCGCCGTGGTGGGTGCTCGCCTTCGTGGCGCTGTGGCCATTGCCGGGCATCGCCGAGACCGTGCTGGTGTTGGGAGCCCTGTATGCGGCCGTGCGCATGGTGCAGCTGCGCATGCAGGGCAAACAGCGCCTGTTGAGCGCACCGGCGTGGGCGCTGACCAGCATCCTGTTCCTGGGCTACTGGCTGCCACAGGCATTTTCCGCCTTCGATGCCATCGACCCGGCCACCGCATGGCGCAAGACCGCCGCCGGGCTGCGCTATCTGCCCTTCATGTGGCTGGTGGCGATCGCCGTGGCCACGCCGCAGCGGCGCGGACTGACGCTTGGCGGCATCGCGCTGATCGCCGCGATATGGACACTGGACGCACTGGCGCAGGCGGCGTTCGGTACCAGCCCGTTGTTCTGGTCGATGGACCAGCTCAAATGGGTGGTCAGCGGCCATGGCCTGTGCAGCGCGCAGGAAGTGGCGGCGGCCGACCGGCTCAGCGGCGTGCTTGGCCCGTGCAATCTCAAGTTCGGCCAGGTGCTGGCCAGTCTCTCGCCGTTCCTGCTGTTCGCTGCGGCGCGGCGTGGCGGGCTGTGGGGCTGGGGCCTGGCCACCGCGGCAGTGGGCGTGGTGCTGGTGCTGGCCGGCTCGCGCGCAGCGTGGCTGACCTATGCCCTGGTGGTGGTGTACTCCGGGTGGCGCCTGCTCGGCGCACGTGCGTTGATGGTCTGCCTCGCTGTCGGTCTGGTTGCTGCCGTTGCGGTCGGGTTTGGCTCTGCGCAGGTTCGCGAGCGCGTGGCACGCACGGCGATGGCGTGGGAGGGCGACGGTGACGGTGTCAACCAGGCGCTGTCCGGGCGCGCGCAGATATGGGAAGCGGCCGGCTGCATGATCAGCGCACACCCGATCAACGGTGTGGGCGCGCGCGGCTTCCGCGACGCCTATCCGGCCTGCAATCCGGCGCCGCAGGCGCAGGAAGTGTGGGGCGACGGCCCGGCGCTGCACGCGCACCAGATCGTGCTGGAAATCCTCGCCGAAACCGGCGTGCTTGGCCTGCTGCTGTGGCTGGCCGCCGTCGCCCAGGCGTGGCGCGCCTGGCGCTTCGCCCCGCTGGCGGCGCGCGAACGCGCACGCCCGGCGATGCTGGCGCTGGCGGTGACCGTGTTCCCGCTCAACACCCACCTGGCGTTCTATTCCACTTTCTGGGGTGGACTGACCCTGCTGCTGGCCGCGTTGTATGCGGGCAGCCTGCTGGCCAAAGACGCGGGGTAGCGCCACGCCCTGCGTGGCTGTGCTTCGATCCGGCATCGCGTGCAGCCACCCGTGGGGTGGCTCTACCGCAGCACACCGCCGGTAGAGCCACCCCATGGGTGGCTGTTCGCAGACCGTGCATCGGAACATGCTGACGAAAGGCGCAGCCATCCACCTATAGCCGCCACGCCTGGCCCGACGCACCCTCATGCGATGTCCAGTCCACGCCTCCAGCGCGGTCGCTACTCGCATCCTGGCTACTGCTACGCGCTTACCACTACAACGCACAACCGGTGCAGGTGGTTTGAGGATGCCGCAAATGCCGAGGTGATCATCGACTCGCTGCGCTATATGGAACGGTGCGGGATCACCCGCACGCTGGCCTGGGTGATCATGCCGGACCACCTGCATTGGTTGATCCAGCTGCGACGAGGCACGCTGGCCAGTTGCATGGTGATGTTCAAATCACGCAGCAGCCGGTTGTTGAATCAACGTCTGGGGCGAAAGGGAAAGGTCTGGCAGCACGGGTACTTCGATCACGCCGTAAGGACCGAGGAATCCCTGCGCAGGCAGGCGCTCTACATCCTTGCCAATCCGCTCCGCGCGGGCCTGGCCGAAGCGCTGGGTGACTATCCCTACGCTTGGTCGCGCTGGGCGGTGCAGGGGTAGAGCCACCCCATGGGTGGCTGATCTCCGATCCCGTGTCACGCGCAGCCACCCATGGGGTGGCTCTACCTGGGGCCTTGCGCAGGCACCCGTGGGGTGGCTCTGACGGAGGCGTCCGGGTTACCGGTAATAATCGCTGCGGCCGCCCGGCTGGCGCTTGAAGCGGCGGTGGATCCACAGGTACTGGTCTGGGGCTTCGCGCACCATCGCTTCGATGGCCTGGTTGACGCGGGCGGTGTCGGCTTCCACATCTTCGCTGGGGAAGTTCTCCAGCGGCGCGCCGATCTTCAGGAAATACCTGCCGCCTTCGCGACGGTGGAAATACGGCACCACCGCGCAGCCGGTCATCCGCGCCAGCTGATGGGTGGCGGTGATGGTGGCGGCGGTATGGCCGAAGAACGGCACGAATACGGTGTCCTTGCCGCGCATGTCCTGGTCCGGCGCATACCACAGGAAACCGCCCTTCTTGAGGTGGCGCACGGTCGCGCGGATGTCCTCGTTGGCGTACATTGCCTTGGCATAGCGCAGCCGGCCGAACTTCACCGCCCACTCGTACACCGGGTTGCGGTGCTTGCGGTACATGCCCGACAGGTCGACGTGGTCGCACAGCAGACGCCCGCACATCTCCAGGGTCATGAAGTGGCCCGAGACCAGCAGCACGCCGCGGCCTTCGGCCTGCATGCGCTGCAGGTGTTCCAGGCCCTCAACCTGCACGTGCGGGCGGATGCTGTCGATGCTGCCCCACCAGGCACGGGCGAACTCGAAGATGCCCACGCCCAGCGCGTCGAAGCTGTCGCGCAGCAGGCGCTGGCGCCAGGCCTCGTCCTTTTCCGGGAAGCACAGCCGCAGGTTGACCTCGGCCGCGCGCCGGCGGCTGCCGGCCAGGCGGTAGGCGACGGTGCCCACGCCGCGGCCCAATGCGCGCTGCAGCATCCACGGCAGCCGGGCGATGCCGAAGGCCGCGAACATGACGGCGAACATCGGCCAGTTGCGCGGATCGCGCAGGGACGGGCGGGTAGCGGTGGAAGCGTTATCTGACATGCCCTCGATTCTAATGGATGCATCCCGGCAGGCCCATCACGGCGGCACGGGATGCCTTCCCCGCGCCGCTCCCGTATCCTCTGCGCATGCGCAAAAGCCCTGTCGAATGGATCCTGCGCGGCCTGTACTCGGCCGTGCTGTACCTGTTGCTGCCGATCACCGTGTACCACCTGGTCTGGCGCGGGTTCCGGGTGCGTGAGTACTTCCGCCGCTGGGACGAGCGTTACGCCTCCTATCCGCATCCCAGCGGGCAGCCGCGGGTGTGGCTGCACGCGGTGTCGGTGGGCGAGGTCAACGCGGCGGCGCCGCTGGTCAACGCGCTGCGCACGCTGCGCCCGGACATCCGCTGGGTCATCACCACCATCACCCCGACCGGCTCCGAGCGCGTGCGCGCGTTGTGGGGCGATGCGCTGGACCATGTCTACCTGCCCTATGACGTACCGGGCAGCGTCGGCCGCTTCCTCGGCCACTTCAAGCCGAGCCTGGCGCTCATCCTGGAAACCGAGTTGTGGCCGAACCTGCTGTTCGGGTGCCGCGACCGGGGCATCCCCGTGTACATCCTCAATGCGCGTTTGTCGGCACGTTCGTTGCGTGGCTACCGGCTGCTGAGCGCGTTGATCGGCCGCGCACTGCGCACGGTGACTTGCGTGGCCGCGCAGTCGCAGGACGATGCCGAACGCTTCATCCACCTGGGTGCGTTGCCCGAACAGGTGCAGGCGCTGGGCAACCTCAAGTTCGATATCGCCGCGCCCAACGTGCAGGACTTCGTGGCGCAGTTCCATCGGCTGGTGCCGGCCGACCGCCCGGTGTGGATCGCCGCCAGCACCCACGAAGGCGAAGAGCAGGCCACCCTCGATCTGCACCGGCGCCTGCGCGAGGCGCTGCCGGGTCTGCTGCTGTTGTGGGCGCCACGCCACCCCGAGCGTTTCCCCCGCGTGGAAGCGCTGGCCCGCGAACAGGGCTGGAAGGTCGCCACGCGTCGCCAGCAGCAGTGGCCGCAGGCCGACACCGATGTGTTCGTGATCGATACGCTGGGTGAGCTGATGTCCTTCTACGGCTGCGCGCAGGTCGCCTTCGTCGGTGGCAGCCTGCAGGCCATCGGCGGGCACAACCTGCTGGAGCCGGCGGCGATGGGCACCGCGGCAGTCACCGGGCCGCACCTGCACAACTTCGCCGAGATCTCCCGGCGCATGCGCGAAGCCGGCGCGGTGGTGATCGCCGAGGATGCGCAGGGCGTGGGCGATGCACTGCTGAGCCTGCTGCGCGATCCGCAGGCGCGCGAAGACATGGCGCGCGCCGGCTGCATGCTGGTGAGCAATGGCCGCGGCGCGCTGGAACGCACCGTGGCCCTGATCGCCCCGCACCTGCCGCCGGCGGTGGAATGAACGGCCGATCGCCGGTTCACGCCGCCCCTGCAACCAGCAGATCCCCCAGGAACAGGTAAGCGAAGCCGAAGTAGATGAGCACTCCGATCAGGTCCATGATCGAGGTGATCATCGGCGAGGACAGCGTGGCCGGGTCGGTGCCGATGCGACGTGCGGCGAAGGGCAGCAGCGCGCCGATGACGCCGCCGAGCGCGGTGCACACCAGCATGCTGGAGCCCACCACCAGCAGCACATCCATGCCCACGCCCTTGCTGAAGTACGCCAGGATCGCTTCGAGCAACGCGATGGTGACGCCCAGCGCGGCCGCCACCGGCAGTTCGCGTTTGATCACGAACCACACATCGGCCCAGCTCAGTTTCAGATCGCCCAGTGCCATGCTGCGGATCACCAGCGTGGCCGACTGGCTGCCGGTGTTGCCGCCCATGTCCACGATCGGGGCGATGAAGGCGGCCAGCACGATGACCTGGGTCAATAGTTCTTCCTGCGCAGCCACGAAGGTACTGGTGGCGATGCCGAAGCAGGTCAGGATCGCCAGCCAGAACACGCGGACGCGGAACATCTGCTTCAGCGGCGTGTTGCGCACGTCCAGGTCGGTGCCATGCGCACTCACCGTGCCGCCGAAGCGCGCCAGCTGCGAGGCGTCCTGCTCTTTCTCGATGTCCATCGCATCATCGACGGTGACGATGCCGATCATGCGCCCGCCGTCGTGGATCACCGGCAGCGCCAGCAGGTCGTAGCGGCGGATCAGTTCGGCGGCCTGCAGGCGCGGCCAGTGCGCCTGGGCGAATACCGGGTCGGCGTGCATGATCGTGCTGATCAAGGTGTCCGCATCGGCCAGCACCAGATCGCGCAGCGAGACGCTGCCACGCAGCCGCAAGGTGCCGTCCAGCACGAAGACGATGTTGACGGTTTCCTTGTCCAGCGCGGTGGCGCGCAGGTGCGCCATCGCCTCGGCGACGGTCATCTGTGGCGCTACCCAGGCGTAGTCCGAGGTGGTCGCCGAACCGACGGTATCTTCCGGATAGGCAGCCATCTTCAGGATGTCGTCGCGCTCGACCCTGGTCAATGCAGGCAGCAAAGCCTGCCTGGCATCGTCGCCGAGACGGTTGAAGAGGTCGGCGCGATCGTCGGACGGCATGTGCTCGAACAGCTGCACCTTGGCCGCCGGTGACATCGCAGCCAGCAGCAGGTCCTGGGTGGGCATCGCAACGTGTGCGAACAGGCCGGCGCGTGCCGGTGGGTCGAGCAGCATCAGCAGACCCAGGCACGCATCGGTGTCGAGCATGCCGAGCGCATCCACCAGATCCGAGGCGTGCGTGGTGGCGGTGATGCCGGCGAACCCGGCCGCATCGCAGGAACGGGACAGGGTACGGAGGGAGAGCACGAGGTCGTCGCGGTTCATGGGGGGCTCCAGTCGGTAGAAAGGGGGTGACCGCCACGGTCCAGGCAGGCACATGGGCGGGGGATCGATCGCGGTGCGTGGCTGCGGCGAGCAGCCGCAGGGGGTGTTGAAGAGCGCGGTACGGGGGGGGGCGAAGCGGGCGCGCGACGCTCAGGGCAGTGCCGCGAGGTTGAAGCCGAGCGTGATCCAGCGGCTGTCGCGTGGGTGATGCATGCGTCCGGCGAGCAGGTCGAGGCTGGCGCCGGGCCACAGCACGCGTCGCAGACCCAGTTGGCTGCCGCGCTCGCGGGCAGCATCGTGTGCGGTCTCGGCCAGCAGCGACCAGTCGCGCGTCAGTCCGATTTCCATGCCGATGCCGTCGGTGCGACCGCGTGCGGCGCCCTGTGCCGCCCAGCCCAGGTTGAGGTGCACCTGCACGCGCTCCTGCACACCCGGTGCAATCGTCAGCGGTACGTTGAGCGCCCAGTCATCGGCGCGCGGACGCTGCGTGTTGCCACCGACGCTGGCGCCGAGTGCCAGACCCCAGTGTCGCGCCGCACCCTCGACCAGGACGCGCTTGGCACCGAACGCGTACTGGCGGCGGGCATCGCCGGGTGCCCGCGTCAGCCCGAGCGACCATTCGATGTTGGCCAACGTGCAGGCGGGCACGGTGGTCCATTCCTGGCCGGCATCGGTGTGTCGCACCCAGCTTTCCAACTGGCAGTGCCCGGCATCGGTGATGCCGGCATCGTCGACCAGCAGGCTGGCGGCGGCGCGGGTGTTGAACGGAAGCAGGGCCACGCTCAACAGCAGCGGGGCGAGTACGCGGAAAGCGTGCATGGGCAATCTCCAGGCGAACGGAAACGCCAGCGGCACCCTCGTCGGGGTCGGTGGAACAGCGATGCGGATGAAGCGAGGCAGGCGCATGTGGCATGCGCCGGAAGGCCCCGTCCTGTGCGGACGGAACCGACCTTGGGGTCAGTGGATCCGTCGGCTCAGGAACAGCAGCGCGATCGACTATGACTGTCCAAGGAGGGGGTCTCTGGGGGAGGGAAGAGGTGGTGCGGGGCGCAAGGTAGACAGCGCAGATGGCGTGGTCAAGCGGTTTTTGCGGCGAAATACCAACGTATAGAAACCGTATGCCCGCGCCTGCCCTGAAACCGTGGACGCGTGTATCTGTCGGGGACATCGAACGCGCGCGCAGACACGGCGCAATGTCGCGAACGACCGACGCAGCGCGGGAAAATGTTGCCAACCCGGTAGAGCCACGCCATGCGTGGCTGTCTTCGATCGGGCGGCGTGTGCAGCCACCCATGGGGTGGCTCTACCCCCGGAGAGGCGCGCAGGAAGACCCGCGTTGGGATGGGGATGGCGCGCGGAAGGGTGCACGCGGGGTGGGGCGGGCGGCGCGCGCGAGGCCCTGCCGATGAGGGGCGCGCAAAAAAAAACCACCCGCGTGCGGGTGGTTTTTTTGTTCCAGCGAGGCTGCCGGACTCAGTTGACCTGGGTGCTTGGCGTCGCCGCGGCCTGGGTCAGCAGGCGGTTGATGTCCTGCAGTTCGGCGATGTCCAGCGTGCCCACGGCCTGGCCCAGCTGCAGGCGGTTCTGCAGGAAGGTGTAGCGCGCGTTGGCGTAGTCCAGCTGCGCCGAGAACAGGATGCGCTGGTTCTGGATGACATCCAGCACGGTGCGGGTACCCACTTCCAGACCGACCTGCGAAGCGTCGTAGGCGCTCTGTGCCGAGACCACCGCCAGGCGACGCGCTTCCACTTCGCTGATGCCGGCGACCAGGGTCTGGTAGGCATTGCGGGTGTTGCGGTCCAGGGCGCGCTTCTGCTGCTCGTAGCCGTCCTGGGCGATGTCGCGCTGGGCCAGGGCCTGGCGCACGCCGGACTGGGTGGCGCCGCCGGAGAAGATCGGCACGCTCAGGGTCAGGCCGACGCTGTTGCTGCGGCGGTCCGGGCTGAAGCTGTCACCGGCGCCGACCACATCGCCCCAGCTGGCCGACTTGCCGGCGGTAGCGCCGAGCGACAGGGTCGGGTAGTGACCGCCGCGCGCGGCCGACACGCCGGTTTCGGCGGCGCTGACCTTCAATTCCTGCGCCTTCAGCGCCGGGTTCTGGGCAACCGCTTCGTTGACCAGCTGGTCGATGCTGGCGTACTTGGCAGGCAGTTCCGGGCGGAAGTCGACCGGCAGGGCGCGCAGGTCGGCCACCGGCTGGCCAGTCAGTTCGGTCAGTGCCTGGTAGGCATCGGCCAGGGTGTTCTGCGCGACGATGGTGTTGGCGCGGGCCTGGTCGTACTGGGCGCGCGCTTCGTGCACGTCGGTGATCGGGGCCAGGCCCACTTCCAGGCGCTTGTCGGCGAAGTCGAACTGCTTCTTGGCCGCCGCTTCGTTGGTCTGCGCGGCGGTCAGCGATTCGATCGCCACCAGCACGTTGAAGTACGCCGCCGAGGTGCGCACGATCAGGTCGTCGTTGGCCGAATCCAGGGTGAAGTCCGCCGCCTTGCTCAGATCGCGCTGCGAACGCAGGTTGGCGAACTGGGTGAAGTTGAACAGCGTCTGGCTGCCGTTGACCGTGTAGTTGCGGCTCTTGGTGGTGATCGAGCTGGAACTCAGGTCGTGGTTCGGGTTGGTGCGGGTGCGGTTGAGCGACGCCTCACCATTGAGCTGCGGCAGCAACGCGGCACGCGCCTGCACGGCGCCTTCCTTGTCGTACAGACGGGTCGATTCGGCGGCGGACAGCTGCGGATCGCCATTGCGCGCCATTTCGTAGACCTGCAGCAGGTCGGCGGCGGAGGCGGTCATCGGCAGCAGGGCGGCGGCCAGCGCAATAGCGAGGGATCGGCGGATCATTGCGGCTTCCTTGGACTCAGAGTTGGAACTGGGGCGCCGGAGCGGCACCGCGCAGGTAGTCGATATCGGTTTCAAACAGCGACTCGTTGGTGCCGTCGGCCGTGACCAGCACCGCTTCCATGACCGGCGACTGGCCGCGGATCACGAACAGACGGCCACCGGGACGCAGCCACTGGGTGAAACGTGACGGAATGGTGTCCACGGCAGCGGTCACGCAGATCGCGTCGAAGCGGCGCTCGGTTTCCCAGTGCAGTGCATCGGCGGTTTCGATCCGCACGTTGTTGCCCAGGCCGGCGGCATCCAGGCGCGCACGCGCGCCGGCAGCCAGTTCCGGCTGGATTTCCAAACTCAGCACTTCGCGGGCCAGCTCGCCCATGCAGGCGCTCAGGTAGCCGCTGCCGGTGCCGATTTCCAGCACTTCCTCGCCCGGCTGCAGATCCAGCGCCTGCAGGGTGCGGCCTTCGATGACCGGCTTCATCATCTTCTGCCCGAAGCCCAGCGGCAGTTCGATGTCGGCGTAAGCCAAGGCCTTGTGCGATTCAGCGACGAACGCCTCGCGCGGCAGGCGTGCCAGTACATCGAGCACGCGGATCTCCAGCACGTCCCAGGGACGGATCTGTTGTTCGACCATCAGTTCGCGGGCGTGGGAGTAATCGATCGTCATGAGGTTCTAGTTCCAGCGCAGTGGGCCGGCCATTTTACCGGTGCCGGGAGCCGGCGGCGCGCTGAGAGCATCGCTGCCGTCGCGCCGGGGTCGCAGTGCCGGAAGTCACCGCGACCTCCGGTCCATTCATCTTGATGTCACGCCGGTGGGCGCGGCGCGTACGCCCTCAGGAAGAAGTCGACGCTGGCGCTCACGTGGGCGTTCGCATCGCAGTCGGCCGGGGTCGGTCGCAGCCCGCACATCATATGCGTATGCAGCTCGCCTTTGAGCAGCGTCATCAGCTGCAGCGCGGCGGTCTGGCAGTCCTCGATCTCCAGTTCGCCACGGGCCACCCGGGCACGCAGGAACTCGGCCAGGGCATCGGTGGTGCGCTGCGGACCGGCTACCCAGAACATCTCGCGCAGGCGGTCGTCGGTTTCCGGGGCCATCATCACCCGCTGCACGGCGACCGCCTCGGCCGAGGTGATCATGCTGAAGAACGCGTGGCTGATGCCCTGCAGCTGGTCACGCAACGGCCCTTCGGCGTCGGTGACGAACAGCGCATCGGGCAGCATGGCAACACAGGTCGACTTCACAGCTTCGGTGAAAAGGGTCTCTTTGTCGCCAAAATGGCTGTAAACGGTCAGCTTCGACACACCCGCCTGGGCGGCGATGCTGTCCATGCTGACGCCGTTGTAGCCTTGCTCCACGAACAGCGACTTGGCCGCCTCCAGGATCGCGGCGCGCTTGCCCAGGTCCTTCGGACGGCCCGGCCCGGAAGCCTTGGCGGCCGGCTTGGCGGGCGCAACGGAAGAGGTCGAATCAGTCATCCAAACAATACTAGACCAATCGGTTCGATATTTATACTATACCGGCTGGTTCACTATTGGCCGTGCTGCAACAGTATGTTGCCCGTGCGTTCTTCCGGATTTCTTTTCAGGTCCTGTACCTCATGAAAAACATGCGATGGGTGGGCGGCGCTGCGCTGCTGGTGATGCTGGCGGCGTGTGGCAAGCAGGGCGCCGAGCCGGCGGCGGCGATCCCGGTGCTGGTGGTGCATCCGGGCACCGTGACCGGACAGGAAGCGGCCGCCTATCCGGGTGAGGTGCACGCCCGCCAGGAAAGCCCGCTGTCCTTCCGCGTGGGCGGCAATATGGTCAAGCGCCACGTCGATGCCGGCCAGCGCGTGACCAAGGGCCAGCTGCTGGCCGAACTGGACGCCGCCGACTACGCCTCCCAGGCCGCCGCCTCGCAGGCGCAGCTGGCCGCGGCCGAAGCCGATCTGGTGCGTGCCCGTGATGACCAGAAGCGCTACGCCACGCTCGCCGAAGGCCAGCTGGTGAGTCGCTCGGCGCTGGACCAGCAGACCGCTGCGTTCAAGGCCGCCCAGGGCCAGGCCAATGCCGCCCGCGCCAACCTGGCCGTGGCCCGCAACCAGGCCGAGTATGCGCAGCTGCGCGCGCCGGCCGATGGCGTGATCGCCAGCCGCCAGGCCGAGGCCGGGCAGGTGGTCAGCGCCGGGCAGACCGTGTTCACCCTGGCCGCCGATGGTGGCCGCGAGGTGCTGATCGCGCTGCCGGAAAGCAACATCCGCGATTACCAGGTGGGCCAGCCGGTGCAGATCGAGCTGTGGAACCGGCCAGGCCAGCTGCTGCCGGGCACGATCCGCGAGATCGCCCCCGCCGCCGATGCGCAGGCGCGTACCTATGCCACCCGCGTCAGCCTGGCGCCCGAAGCGGTGGACGAGGTGGAACTGGGCCAGAGTGCGCGCGTGTTCGCCGCGGCCGGGCGCAGCGGCACTTTGCAGCTGCCGCTGGCGGCGGTGTTGCGTGGCGCCGATGGCAAGGCCAGCGTGTGGGTGGTGAACCCGGCCAACGGTGCGCTCAAGGCCACCCCGGTGACGGTCGGTGCCTACGGCGCCGAGGCCGTGCCGGTGTTGTCTGGGGTGACCGCTGGCGACTGGGTGGTCGCCGCCGGTGGGCATCTGCTGCGCGACGGCCAGGTGGTGACGCCGGTGGATCGGCAGAACCGTCCGGTGCTCGCTCCCGCCGTAACGCCGGCGACTGCGCCGGCCGCCGTCGGCAAGGGGCACTGATCCGTGCGCCGCTTCAATCTCTCCGAATGGGCGCTGGGCAACCGGCCGCTGGTGCTGTTTGCGATGCTTGCCTTCGCGGTCATCGGCGCGTGGTCCTACAAGCACCTGGGCCAGTCCGAGGATCCGCCGTTCACCTTCAAGGCGATGGTGGTGCGCACGATGTGGCCCGGTGCCACTGCCGAGCAGGTCTCGCGCCAGGTCACCGAGCCGATCGAAAAAGCGCTGATGAACACCGGCGAGTACGAGTTCATCCGCTCCTACTCGCGCCCGGGCGAATCGCAGGTGATCTTCATGGCGCGCGACAGCTTGCGCTCCAAGCAGATCCCGGACCTGTGGTACCAGGTACGCAAGCGCGTGGGCGACATCCGCGCCACGCTGCCGCGTGAGATCGTCGGGCCGTTCTACAACGATGAGTTCGGCGACACCTTCGGCAATATCTACGCGTTGACCGGCAAGGGCTTCGATTACGCGGTGATGCGTGACTACGCCGACCGCATCCAGCTGGAACTGCAGCGCGTGCCCGATGTGGGCAAGATCGATCTGGTCGGGCTGCAGGACGAAAAGGTCTGGATCGAGCTGTCCAACACCAAGCTGGCCACGCTGGGCGTGTCGCTGCAGCAGGTGCAGCAGGCACTCGCCGACCAGAACGCGGTGACCGCCACCAGCTTCTTCGAAACCCCGAGCGACCGCGTGCAGCTGCGCGTCACCGGCCAGTTCGATTCGGTCGAGGACATCCGCAAGTTCCCGATCCAGGCCGGCGAGCGCACCGTGCACCTGGGCGACATCGCCGAGGTCAAGCGCGGTTTCGCCGACCCGGCCTCGCCGAAGATGCGGTTCATGGGCGAGGACGCCATTGGCCTGGCCGTGGCGATGAAGGATGGCGGTGACATCCTCAAGCTCGGCGCGACCCTGGATGCCGAGTTCGAACGCCTGCAGAAGACTCTGCCGGCCGGCATGCAGCTGCGCAAGGTGTCCGACCAGCCGCACGCGGTGGAGGAGTCGGTGGGCGAGTTCGTGCAGGTGCTGACCGAGGCGGTGGTGATCGTGCTGCTGGTCAGCTTCTTCTCGTTGGGCCTGCGCACCGGACTGGTGGTGGGCGTGACCATTCCGCTGGTGCTGGCGATGACGTTCTTCGTCATGCATTACTTCGGGATCGGCCTGCACAAGATTTCGCTCGGCGCGCTGGTACTGGCGCTGGGCCTGCTGGTAGACGATGCGATCATTGCGGTGGAGATGATGGCCACCAAGATGGAGCAGGGCTACGACCGCCTGCGCGCGGCCAGCTTCGCTTGGGAATCCACCGCCTTCCCGATGCTGACCGGTACGCTGATCACCGCCGCCGGCTTCCTGCCCATCGCCACGGCCGCCTCCAGTACCGGTGAGTACACCCGCTCGCTGTTCCAGGTGGTGACCATCGCGCTGGTGGTGTCCTGGATCGCCGCGGTGCTGTTCATCCCGTACCTGGGCGACAAGATGCTGCCGGATCTGTTCAACCGGCAGCCGCCCAAGCCGACCAGCCTGGCCGGGCGCTGGCACGCCACGCGCCTGCAGTGGGCCGACCGTCATCCGGCGTTCGCGCGCTGGATCGCGCCGAAGGAACATGCGCACGACCACGATCCCTACCAGCGCCCGTTCTACACCCGTTTCCGTGGCTTCCTGGATACCTGCCTGCGCCATCGCTGGTGGGTGATCGGCGCGACCGCGGCGCTGTTCGTGTTCTCGCTGGTGATCTTCCGCTTCGTGCCGCAGCAGTTCTTCCCCGATTCGACCCGGCCCGAACTGATGGTGGACATCGAACTGGCCGAAGGCGCGTCGCTGGCGGCCACCCAGGCCCAGGCCAGCAAGCTGGAGACGCTGCTGAAGGGCCGCGAGGGCATCAGCAATTACGTGGCCTACGTCGGCACCGGCTCGCCGCGTTTCTACCTGCCGTTGGACCAGCAGCTGCCGGCCACCAACTTCTCGCAGTTCGTGGTGCTTACCGCCGATGCCGAGGCACGTGAAGCCACGCGCGACTGGTTGATCAAGGACGTGATCAAGCAGTTCCCGGACGTGCAGATGCGCGTGACCCGGCTGGAGAACGGGCCGCCGGTGGGCTACCCGGTGCAGATGCGCATCTCCGGCGAGCACGTGGCGCAGGTGCAGGCCATCGCGCGCCAGGTGGAAGCCAAGGTCCGCGAGAACCCGCACGTGATCAACGTCAACCTGGACTGGAGCGAGCCGAGCAAGGTGGTGCGGCTGGTGATCGACCAGGACCGCGCACGCGCGCTGGGCGTAAGCAGCGCACAGGTCAGCCAGTTCCTGAGCAGCTCGCTGTCGGGCATGAGCGTGAGCACCTATCGCGAAGGCAACCGCCAGATCGAGATGCTGCTGCGCGGGCCGGACAACGAGCGCGCGCAACTGGGCCTGCTCGGCAGCCTGGCCATCCCCACCGCCAGCGGTACGTCGGTGACGCTGTCGCAGGTGGCCCGGCTCGAATACGCCTTCGAAGACGGCATCATTTGGCACCGCAACCGCCTGCCCACGGTGACCGTGCGCGCCGACATCGGCGATGGCATGCAGCCGCTGGACGTGGTGCAGCAGATCCTGCCCACCCTGGACGGCATCCGCGCGCAACTGCCGTCGGGCTACCTGTTGGAGACCGGCGGCACCGTCGAGGATTCGGCGCGCGGTCAGAACTCGATCAAGGCCGGCATGCCGCTGTTCCTGATCGTGGTGGCCACGCTGCTGATGCTGCAGCTGCGCAGCTTCTCGCGTGCGGCGATGGTGTTGGTCACCGCACCGCTGGGCATCATCGGTGCGACCCTGTTCCTGCTGCTGTTCCGCGCGCCGTTCGGTTTCGTGGCGCTGTTGGGCACCATCGCGCTGGCCGGCATGATCATGCGTAACTCGGTGATCCTGATCGACCAGATCCAGCAGGACATCGACGCCGGGCATGATCGCTGGCACGCCATCATCGATGCGACCGTACGCCGCTTCCGTCCGATCGTGCTGACCGCGCTGGCGGCGGTGCTGGCGATGATCCCGCTGTCGCGCAGTGCGTTCTACGGTTCGATGGCGATCTCGATCATGGGCGGCTTGATCGTCGGCACCGTGCTGACCCTGGTGTTCCTGCCGGCGCTGTACGCGGCGTGGTTCCGGGTGAAGCCGGATGAGGGGAAGACCGCCGAGGGGTGACCAATGGCGGGGTAGCCGACCGTTGGTCGGCTACCCCGATGCATCCCGTAGAGCCGACCGTTGGTCGGGACCAACGGTCGGCTCTACGGGATTCATCGGGGCAGCCGACCAACGGTCGGCTCTACGGGACGCATCGGGCAGCCGACCAACGGTCGGCTCTACATGCGTTGCTGGTCTTCAGCCGCGCAGGCGCGCCAGCACCGCGTCGGTGGCCTGGGTGGTGCTTACCGCCGCACCCTTGGCCGCCAGGTCTGCAGTGAACACACCGGCATCCAGCGCCGCATGCACGGCCGCTTCCACCGCAGCGGCTTCTTCCTCCAACCTCAGCGAATGCCGCAGCAGCATCGCCGCGCTGAAGATCGTGGCGTAGGGATTGGCGATGCCCTTGCCGGCGATGTCCGGGGCCGAGCCGTGGATGGGCTCGTAGATACCCACCGCGCCGGGTTCGCCCAGCGACGCCGACGGCAACAGGCCCAAGGAGCCTGCCAGCATCGAGGCCTCGTCGGTGAGGATGTCGCCGAACATGTTCTCGGTGACGATCACGTCATACTCGCGCGGCTTGGCCAGCAGATGCATCGCCATCGAATCGACCAGCTGGTGTTCCAGCGCGATCTCCGGGAACTCCTCGCGGCCGATCCGCGCGGCCACGTCACGCCACAGGCGCGAGGTCTCCAGCACGTTGGCCTTGTCCACCGAGGTGACCTTGCCGCGCCGGGTCTGCGCCAGGCGGAAGGCGGTGCGCAGCACGCGCTCGATCTCGCCCACGCTGTAGCTGCACAGATCGCTGGCGGTGTCGGCGGTGCGGGTCTTTACGCCGAAGTAGATGCCGCCGGTCAGTTCGCGCACCACCACGAAGTCCACGCCTTCCAGCAGCTCGGCCTTGATCGGCGAGGCGCCCAGCGCGGCCGGGTGGGTACGCACCGGGCGCAGGTTGGCGTACAGGCCGAGCGCCTTGCGGATCGCCAGCAGGCCCTGTTCGGGGCGCACCTTGGCGTTGGGGTCGGACCACTTCGGCCCGCCCACTGCGCCGAGCAGGATCGCGTCGGCCTTGCGGCAGGCGTCCAGGGTGCTGGCCGGCAACGGTTCGCCGTGGCGGTCGATGGCGATGCCCCCGATGTCGTGCTCCTGGAAACCGAAGGTGTGGCCAAAGCGCTCGGCCACCACGTCCAGCACCGCCACGGCCGCTGCGGCGACTTCCGGACCAATCCCATCACCAGGCAAGACCACAATTTCAGCGTGCATGTTCACTCTCGTAACGTTCGATGTCAGGGGTACGGCCCAACAGATACCCCAATTGGTCTACGCCTTCCAGCAGGCAGGTCTGCGAGAAACCGTCCAGCGGGAAGGCGTAGACGCGCCCGTCGGGCGTGCGCAGTTCGCGCGCGGCCACGTCGATGGTCAGTACGTCGTTCGGCCGCTGCATGAGGGTCTGCACGTCGGCTTCGTCCAGCACGATCGGCAGCAGGCCGTTCTTCAGCGAATTGCCGCGGAAGATATCGGCGATCTCGCTGCTGACGATGGCGCGCAGGCCCAGGTCGGTCAGCGCCCACGGCGCGTGTTCGCGCGAGGAACCGCAGCCGAAGTTGCGGCCCGCCAGCAGGATGCTGCGCCCGGCGTTGTGCGGCTGGTTGAAGGCAAAGCCCGGATTGGGCGTGCCGTCGGCCTGCCAGCGCCAGTCGTTGAAGGCGTGCTTGCCCAGCCCGGCGCGTTCGGTGGTGGACAGGAACCGCGCCGGAATGATCTGGTCGGTGTCGATATTGGTCTCGGCCAGCACAACGCTGGTGGAGGTCAGGGTGCGGAAGCCGCTCATCAGGCCACCTCCCGGGCGGCATACAGTTCACGTGGATCGGCCACGCGGCCGTTCACCGCCGCCCACGCCGCCGTCATCGGCGAGGCCAGCAGCGTGCGCGAGCCGGGGCCTTGGCGGCCTTCGAAGTTGCGGTTGCTGGTGCTCACCGCCAGTTGCCCGGGGGCGACCAGGTCACCGTTCATGGCGATGCACATCGAGCAGCCCGGCTCGCGCCACTCCGCGCCCGCCGCACGCACGATGGCGTGGATGCCTTCGGCCTCGGCCTGCCGCTTGACGATCTCCGAGCCCGGCACCACCAGCATGCGCACGCCGTCGGCGACGCGCCGGCCCTGCAGCACCTGCGCCACTTCGCGCATGTCGCTCAGGCGGCCGTTGGTGCACGAGCCGACGAACACGACGTCCACCGGTGTGCCGGCCAGGGTCTGCCCGGCGTGGAAGTGCATGTAATCCAGGCCCTTCTGCGCGGCAGCATCGTTGGCGGCCGGGATCGGCTGATCCACGGCGATGGCCGTGCCGGGGTGGGTGCCCCAGGTGAGCGTGGGGCGGATGTCGGCCGCCTCGATGTGCACTTCCACGTCGAAACGCGCACCGGCATCGCTGCGCAGCTGCGACCACGCGGCGACAGCGGCATCGAAGTCGGCGCCCTTCGGCCCGCGCGGGGTGTTGGCCACCCAGTCGTAGGTGGTCTGGTCGGGGGCGACCATGCCGGCGCGCGCACCGGCCTCGATGGACATGTTGCACAAGGTCATGCGCTGCTCCATGTCCATCGCCTCGATCGCGCTGCCGCGGAACTCCAGCACGTGGCCGGTGCCGCCGTTGACGCCGATCACGCCGATGATGTGCAGCACCACGTCCTTGGCGCCCACGCCCAGCGGCAGGGCGCCGTCGACGGTGATCGCCATCGTCTTGGCCTTGCGCTGCAACAGGCACTGGGTGGCCAACACGTGGCCGACTTCACTGGTGCCGATGCCGAAGGCCAGGGCGCCAAACGCCCCATGCGTGGAGGTGTGGCTGTCGCCGCAGACGATGGTCATGCCCGGCTGGGTGAAGCCCTGCTCGGGAGCGATCACGTGCACGATGCCGCGGCTGGCCGACTGCAGGTCGAACAGTTCCACGCCGTACGCGGCGCAGTTGCGCGCGAGCATGTCCACCTGCGCTTCGGACGCCGCGCTGGCGTACGGCAGCTTACCGTCGGCGCCGGCCGGCAGGGTCGGGGTGGAGTGGTCCATGGTGGCCTTGGTCCGGTCCGGGCGTCGCGGCGACAGGCCGCGCTCGCGCAGTTCGGTGAAGGCCTGCGGCGAGGTCACTTCGTGGATCAGGTGCAGGTCGATGTACAGCACGGCGGGCGCGCTGTCCGATTCGGGCACGACGACGTGGGCATCCCACAGTTTGTCGTACAGGGTGCGGGGAGCTGGGGTCATGGACTGGCCTTGCTGCGGTTCGGGATGCGTCATGGGGGTGCTCAGGCTGCGGCGGTCGCAGCGGGCTGCTCGGTCGTCGCGTTGCGCTGGCGCAGCAGTCGGTTGGCCACGTCCAGCCAGGCCAGTGCGGAGGCTTCGATGATGTCGCGGCTGGTACCGGTGCCTTCGTACTCCACGCCGTCGTGGCGCACGCTCAGGTTGGCCTCGCCGCGCGCATCGGCGCCGATGCCCACGCTGTGCACGTGATAGCTGTCCAGCATCAGCTGTACGCCGGTGGCGGCCGACAACGCACCGAACAGCGCATCCACGGGGCCATCGCCCTGCGCGGTTTCGGCCACGCGGTTGCCGTCCGGATCGGACAGCTCCACCAGCGCATTGGCGCGGCTGCCGACGTCGCTGATCGTCATCGAGGCCAGGCGGTAGCCGTTCTGGGTGGCGCTGCCCTGCATCAGGGTCTGCAGATCGGCGTCGGTGACCACGCGTTGCTGTTCGCACAGCGCCTTGAACTGTTCAAAGACATGCTTCAGTTCTTCTTCGTACAGGCAGAAACCCAGCGCACGCAGGCGCTGTTCGACTGCCGCGCGGCCGCTGTGGCGGCCCAGCACCATCTGCGAGGACTCCCAGCCCACGTCTTCGGGGCGCATGATTTCGTAGGTACCGCGGTGGCGCAGCATGCCGTGCTGGTGGATGCCCGACTCATGCGCGAACGCGTTGGCGCCGACGATCGCCTTGTTGCGCTGGACAGGCATGCCGACCAGGCGCTGCAGCAGCTGCGAGGTGGCGACGATGCGCGGGGTGTTGATGCGGGTGTCTTCCTCGTAGAAGGCATTGCGGACCTTCAGCACCATCGCGATCTCTTCCAGCGAGCAGTTGCCGGCACGCTCGCCGATGCCGTTGATGGTGCACTCCACCTGCCGCGCACCGCCTTCGATGGCCGCCAGCGAGTTGGCCACGGCCAGGCCCAGGTCGTTGTGGCAGTGCGCGCTGAAGACGATGCGGTCGCTGTCGGGAACCCCGGCGATCACGCGCTGGAACATGCCGCGGATTTCCTCGGGCGTGGTGAAGCCCACGGTGTCGGGCAGGTTGATGGTGGTGGCACCGGCGGCCACGGCCACGCGGGCGACCTCGATCAGGAAGTCTTCTTCGGTACGCGTGGCGTCTTCGGCGGAGAATTCCACGTCATCCACGTAGCCCCGTGCCAGGCTCACGTGCTTGTGCACCGATTCCAGCACCTGCTCGCGGCTCATCCGCAGTTTGTGTTCGCGATGCAACGGACTGGTGGACAGGAACAGGTGCAGGCGCGGGTTGGCGGCCGCCTCCAGCGCCTTGGCCGAGGTCTCGATATCGGTGGTCAGGCAGCGCGACAGCACCGCCAGGGTGGTCTGGCGCAGCTCGCGGCCGATCAGCGTCATCGCTTCGCGGTCGGACTGCGAGCTGGCCGGGAAGCCGGTCTCGATGATGTCCACGCCCAGCTCGGCCAGCGCACGGGCCATCACCAGCTTCTGCGGCGGGGTCATGCTGCAGCCGGGCGATTGCTCGCCGTCGCGCAGGGTGGTGTCGAAAATTCTGATTCGGGGGGAGTTGGGCATGGTCACCAGGAGGTCTCCTCGACGGCAATGTCGGATGGGATGGCGGAGGTAGGATTCGGAGCGGTATTCGGGAGGGTCGCGAGCACGGTCGGTAGCGGTGGTCGCATGCGCTCGCTGGCGCGGCGGCGGGGTTTGCGCGGGGGGCGCGGGCGGATGTCGGCCAGCAGCTGGGCCAGCACCATCGCGTCGATGTTGCCGCCGGACACCACCGCGCACTTGCGCTTGCCGGCGACGCGACGACCGGCGGCCAGGGCCAATGCGCCGGCGCCTTCGGCGATGACGTGTTCTTCCAGTGCCAGTCGCACCAGGGTCTCGCGCAGCTCGGCTTCGCGCACGATCACCACATCGTCCAGCAGTGCGCTGCACAGCTTGCGGGTCAGGAAGCCGGGAATCTTGACCTTCACGCCGTCAGCCAGGGTCGCCACCGGCGTAATCTCGCGCAGATCGCCGCGGATCGCGCGTGCCATCGAATCGACACCTTCGACCTGTGCGCCGACGATACGCACGCCCTGCGATTTCAGCGCCAGCGCGACGCCCGATGCCAGGCCGCCGCCGCCGATCGGCACGATCACCACGTCCGGTGCGTGCGGGGCCAGTTCGATGCCCAGGGTACCTTGCCCGGCGATCACGTCCGGATCGTCGAATGCCGACAGGAAGCGATAGCCGTGCTGGTCGGCCAGGGCGCGGGCGAACGCGTAGGCCTCGTCGTAGCTGCTGCCGTGCTGGCGCACGGTGGCGCCCCAGTGGGCGACGCCGGCGATCTTGGTGGCGGGTGCGCCATGCGGCATCACCGTGATCGCCGGGATGTTCAACCGGTAGGCGGCCCATGCCACGCCCTGGGCGTGGTTGCCGGCCGAGGCACAGATCACCGGCCGGTCATCGCCGCGTTCGCGCCCGGCCAGCAGCGCGTTCAGTGCGCCGCGCACCTTGTAGGAACCGGTGCGCTGCAGGTTTTCCAGTTTCAGCCACACCCCGAACCGCTCGGCGTAATGCAGGGGCGTGGGCGGCAGGAAGCGACGCAACCGCGCCTGCGCGGCCAGCACGTCGGCGACGCTTACGTCGCCTACCTCCGGTTCCTGCGGGGTACGGCTAGCCGGCATCGCGCACCCGGCCAGGGTGATCGTCGCAGTGCGGTGCGCGCTGCGGCGGCGTCCCTTGATGGTGCCACCTCGTGCGCCCTGCACGCCCAAGAAGGCACCTCCGTACCGGCACCGATGCAACGGTGCGGGCGTTCATGCCGATACTCCAGGTTCCAGCGCGCTGATGCGCACCGACACACAGTCGTAGATTTTCTCGATCTGCCGGCACAGCGTTTCCGGCGGACGGGTGCTGTCCACCACCATCTGCAGGTGCCAGCGGCCGTTGTCGGCGGCATTGGGCGCGCCGGCGATCGCGCGCGGCGCGAAGCCGCGGCGTTCGGCCATGCCGATCACGCGCAGCAGCGCGCCCTCGGCGGGGACCAGCACCAGGTCAAGCCGGTATTGCATTGGGGAACTCCTGGGGCTGATGGGCAGGGTTGGCGTCCAGCATGGTGCTGTTGGCATTGTTGGGGGGCACCAGCGGCCACACGTTGGCCCGTGCATCGATGGCCACGTGCAGCAGCGCCGGACCCGGCTGGGCCAGCAGCGCGGCCAGGCCGCCTTCAACGTCATCACGCGCCTCGATGCGGGTAGCGGGAATGCCGAACACCTGCGCCAGTGCGGCGAAATCCGGGTTGTCGGACAGGTCGATCTCGCTGTAACGCTCGGCGAAGAACAGCTCCTGCCACTGGCGCACCATGCCCAGCGAACTGTTGTCCAGCAGCACGATCTTCACCGGCAGGCGGCACCGCGCGATGGTTGCCAGCTCCTGCACGTTCATCATGAAACTGCCATCGCCGGAGACCAGCACCACGGTGCGGTCGGGGCAGGCGAACTGCGCGCCCATCGCCGCCGGCAGGCCGAAGCCCATGGTGCCCAGCGCGCCGCTGGTCAGGTGGTTGCGCGGGTGGTTGAAGCGGCAGTGCTGGGCCACCCACATCTGATGCTGGCCCACGTCACAGGCGATGATCGCATCGCGCGGGGCAAGCTCGCTCAGTCGCTTCAGCAGCGCCGGGGCGTAGATGTGCGTGCCGGGCGCGTCGTAGCGCGCGGCGAAACGTTCGCGATGGCCGGCGCAGCGCTTGCGCCACGCGTCCTGGCTGGCCGGGATGGACGCCGCGGCGGTCAGGGCGCGCAGGGCGCTGCCGACGTTGCCGGGCACGGCGATGTCGGCACTGCGCAGCTTGGAGATCTCATACGCATCGGCATCGATGTGGATGACCCGCGCGAACGGGGCGAACTCGTTCAACTTGCCGGTGGCGCGGTCGTCGAAACGCGCGCCGATCACCACCAGCAGGTCGCTCTCCTGCACGGCCATGTTGGCCGCGCGGGTGCCGTGCATGCCCAGCATGCCCAGGTAGTGCGCATGCTGCGGCGGCAGCGCGCCCAGGCCGCGCAGGGTCAGCACGGTGGGGATGGCACTGGCCTCGACGAAGGCGCGGAAATCTTCGACCGCATCGCCCAGGGCAACACCACCACCGGCGTAGATCACCGGCTTTTCAGCGGTGGCAATCGCCGCAATGGCCTGTGCGATCGCGTCGTCCTGCGGCGCGGACGGGGGATTGACCGCTGCCGGCACATGCACGGGCAGGTGCGAGGCATCGGCGATCTGCACGTCCTTGGGCAGGTCGATCAGCACCGGCCCGGGACGACCTTCGCGCGCAATGCGGAAGGCCTCGCGGACCACGCGCGGCAGGTCATCGACGCTGCGCACCAGCCAGCTGTGCTTGACGATCGGCATGGTCAGCCCGAACACGTCCAGTTCCTGGAACGCGTCGGTGCCCAGCAGTGGGGTGGCGACCTGGCCGGTGATGCAGACCATCGGCACCGAATCGAGCATCGCATCGGCGATGCCGGTAACCAGGTTGGATGCCCCCGGGCCGGAGGTGGCGACACAGACGCCAACCTGGCCGCTGGCGCGGGCATAGCCATTGGCGGCCAGCGCCGCGCCCTGTTCGTGGCGCACCAGGATGTGCTTCAGCCCCGAATCCACCAGGGCGTCGTAGAACGGCATGATGGTGCCGCCGGGGTAGCCGAACAGCGTATGCACGCCCTCGGCTTCCAGGGCCTGCGTCAACCAGCGGGCGCCGTTGCAGGGCGCGGTGCTGTGTGCGGAGGTGTTCATGCGGTGACCTTTACGAAAGCGGGTGGGGGAGCCGCGCGGGTTACGCGGCTTGAATTTGCAACCAGACCATCTTGGCGCGCAGTTCCTTGCCTACCTTTTCGATCGGATGCTCCAGGTCGGCCTGCTTGAACTTGTTGTAGTTCGGCAGGCCCGCTTCGTACTCGGCCACCCAGTTCTTGGTGAAGGTGCCGTTCTGGATGTCGGTCAGCACGTCTTTCATGCGCGCCTTGGTGCCGGCATCGATCACCCGCGGGCCGCTGACGTAGTCGCCGTACTGCGCGGTTTCGGAGATGAATTCCAGCATGCGGGTGATGCCGCCTTCGTAGAACAGGTCCACGATCAGCTTCAGTTCGTGCAGCACTTCGTAGTAGGCGATTTCCGGCTGGTACCCGGCTTCCACCAGCGTTTCGAAACCGGCCTGCACCAGCGCCGACGCACCACCGCACAGCACCGCCTGCTCGCCGAACAGATCGGTCTCGGTCTCTTCCTTGAAGGTGGTCTGGATCAGGTTGGCGCGTGCGCCGCCCAGGCCGGCGGCGTAGGCCAGCGCGTACTCGGCCGCCTTGCCGCTCCTGTCCTGGTAGACCGCCCAGATGCACGGCACGCCCCGGCCGATCTCGTACTCACGGCGCACCAGCGCACCCGGGCCCTTCGGCGCGACCAGCACCACGTCCAGGTCGTCGCGCGGGGTGATCATGTCGAAGTGCACGTTCAAACCGTGCGCGAACAACAGCACCGCGCCCTGTTTCATGTTGGGGGCAAGTACGTCTTCGTAGAGCTTCTTCTGCACCATGTCCGGGGTCAGCACGGCGACCAGGTCGGCGTCCTTGACCGCCTCGGCCGGTGCCTTGACGGTGAAGCCGTCGGCCTGTGCCTTCACCTCGGTGGGACCGCCCGGGCGCAGCCCGACGACGACATCGAAACCGGATTCACGCAGATTCAGCGCGTGCGCGCGGCCCTGGCTGCCGTAGCCGACAACAGCGATCTTGATCTGGGGCAGGTCGTTGGTGCTCATGGGGGAAGTCCTTTGGCGAAAAGAAAAAAAAGGCCGACGGTCTCAGCGACGCGTCGGCCAGTCAGGGGAAGGGGTGGCGTGCGCAGCGCCACGGCCGCACGCCGCCGTGGGGGCGGTGGGTGTGGCGGCGGGGGCGGGCTGGCGGGTCATGGCGGAAGGCAACTCGGAAAGGGGGAGGCGGAATCGAGGGGCTCTGAAACGAAAAAACCCGCACCTGGGTGGGTGCGGGTTTCGATGGATACCTGGCAGTCTTGCTTACACGCCGGTCCGTCCCGCACCTGTTGGTTGGGTAATAAGTACGAGGACAAGAAGCGAACGGATCGACGCCCCGCCGGTGTCGGCGTGTTCGATGGATTCGCGGATGGCTGTGCGCTGCAACATGAGATCGAGAAAACCACAGCGGTTTTGATGCTGTCAACCTTTGCGCGCACATTTCCAACGGTTTCGCCTGCATCCAGCGTAGAGGCCCGCCACGCAACGATGGTTTCCGCTGAAATCGATCCGGTGAACCCGAATTCACTATTTTGCAGGTGGGTTCTGCGCGGAATCCGGCGTCGATCGGAGGCCGCCCATGACCATTGTGGGATGTCGTCGCGGGCATTTCGCCGCCACTATCGCGGGGCTACCACCTTCAGGAACCACCCCGTGTCCTCACGTCTTGCCCGCGGCCTGCTGGCCGCTGCCGTCCTGTGTGCTCTCCCGGTTGTCTCGATGGCCGCCGACAGGATCACCGGCCACACCTTCGCCACCCGCTCGGAGGTGATCGCCCCGCACGCGATGGCCGCCACCTCGCAGCCGTTGGCCACCCAGATCGCGCTGGATGTGATGAAGGGCGGCGGCTCGGCGGTGGATGCGGCGATCGCGGCCAATGCCGCGCTCGGCCTGATGGAGCCGACCGGCAATGGCGTCGGCGGCGATCTGTTCGCGATCGTGTGGGACCCAAAGACCCAGAAGCTTTACGGATACAACGGCTCGGGCCGCTCGCCGAAGTCGCTGACCCTGGCCGAGTTCCAGCGACGCGGGCTGAAGGAGATCCCGGCCACCGGCCCGCTGCCGGTGTCGGTACCGGGCGCGGTGGATGGCTGGTTCGCGCTGCACGAGCGCTTCGGCCGCAAACCGATGGCCGACAACCTGGCCCCGGCGATCCGCTACGCGCGTGAGGGCCACCCGGTGGCCGAAGTGATCGCCTATTACTGGGACCGCTCGGTGCCCAAGCTGTCCCGGTACCCCGGCTTCACCGAGCAGTTCACCGTCAATGGACATGCCCCTCGCAAGGGCGAGCTCTGGAAGAACCCGAACCTGGCCAACACCCTGGAGCAGATCGCGCGCGGTGGCCGCGATGCGTTCTACAAGGGCGATATCGCGCAGACCATCGGCAGCTACTTCAAGGCCAATGGCGGCTACCTGAGCTATGAGGACATGGCCAGCCACCACGGCGAGTGGGTCGAGCCGGTAAGCAGCAACTACCGCGGCTACGACGTGTGGGAACTGCCGCCCAACAGCCAGGGCATCGCCGCGCTGCAGATCCTCAACGTGCTGGAAGGCTACGATTTCTCGAAGATCGCCTTCGGCTCACCCGAGCATGTCCATCTGTTCGTGGAGGCCAAAAAGCTGGCCTTCGCCGATCGCGCGCGGTTCTACACCGACCCGGCATTCCAGCCGGCGCCGGTGGCGAAGCTGGTGTCCAAGGCATATGCCGCCGAGCGTCGCACGCTGATCTCGATGGACAAGGCCCTGAACGAGGTGCAGCCGGGCACGCCGAAGCAGCTGGAAGAAGGCGACACGATTTACATGACCGTCGCCGATGCGGACGGGATGATGGTGTCGCTGATCCAGTCCAACTACCGCGGCATGGGCAGCGGCATGGCGCCCCCGGGATTGGGCTTCATCCTGCAGGATCGCGGCGAGATGTTCGTACTGCGCAAGGACCATCCCAACGGCTATGCGCCGGGCAAGCGTCCGTTCCAGACCATCATCCCGGGCTTTGTCACCAAGGACGGCAAGCCGTGGATGAGCTTCGGGGTCATGGGCGGGGCAATGCAGCCGCAGGGTCACGCGCAGATCGTGATGAACATGGTCGACTTCGGGATGAACCTGCAGGAGGCCGGCGACGCACCCCGCATCCAGCACGAAGGCTCGACCGAGCCGACCGGCCAGGCTACGGCGATGAGCGATGGGGGCGAGGTGAACCTGGAAACCGGCTTCCCGTACGAGACGGTGCGCGCGCTGATGCGCAAGGGCCACCGGGTAGTGTTTGCCGATGGCCCCTACGGTGGCTATCAGGCGATCCTGCGCGATCCGGACACCGGCGTGTATTACGGCGCATCGGAAAGCCGCAAGGATGGGCAGGCCGCCGGGTATTGAGGTAGAGCCGACCGTTGGTCGGCTGCCCGGTAACGCGCAGCTGATGATCTCCGCGGTAGAGCCGCGCCATGCGTGGCTGCGCTGCCGCGATCATTGTCATGGGGGCTGATGGCTGGGGAATGTTGCTGCCGAGCATGGCTCGGCACTACCGATGCAAACGACGCCTTCAACACTCGCGACCCACCCAAGGTAGAGCCGAGCCACGCTCGGCTGCTCTCCCCAAACCACCGACCCACGCGCAACACAAGGCTACGGCGCCCGCGCGGCCTCATCCCGCGTTTCTTCCTGTGCGGCGATCTCACGCTCGATCCACGCATCCATCATCCGGCGCGCCCGCTGCGCGCGGCGCCGCTGCAGCGCGTACTCCATGTCCAGCACCCGGTACAGCGACCACATCACCGCCAACATCAGCAACGCAAACGGAAGTGCCGCGATCGTGATCATGCCCTGCAGCGCGTTCAGGCCGCCGGCCAGCAACAGCGCCCCGGCGATCAGCGCGATCGCCACGCCCCACACCATGCGCCGCGCCAGCGGCGGATCGCCGGCTTCCTCGGTGGACATCGTGGCCAGCACCAGTACCGCCGAATCGGCCGAGGTCACGAAGAAGATCATCAGCAGCACCAGCGCGATCACCGACAACACCATCGGCATCGGCAGGCTGTCGAACATCGTGAACAGCACCGTCTCATAGCCATTGCCCAGCGCCTGCGCCAGATCCACATGGCCGAAGATCTGCGACCACAATGCCGTCCCGCCAAACACCGAGAACCACAGGAAGCCCAGCACGCTCGGCGCGATCACCACGCCCAGCACGAACTCGCGGATGCTGCGCCCACGCGAGACGCGCGCGATGAACGAGCCCACGAACGGGGCCCAGGCAATCCACCACGCCCAGTAGAAGATCGTCCAGTCCGCCACCCAGGTGCTGCCCGAGAACGGCGACATGCGCAGGCTCATCGTCACCAGCGAGTTGAGGTACGACCCGATCGTGGTGGTGAACGTATCGAAGATGAAACCGGTCGGCCCCAGCACCAGCACCAGCGCCAGCAGCACAGCGGCCAGGCCCAGGTTGAAGTTGGACAACCACTTGATGCCGCGATTCACCCCGCTGGTGGTGGAGACCATGTACAGCACGAACGCCACGGCGATGATGGTCAACTGCACCGGAATCGAATCCTGGATGCCGAATACCCGGTGCAGGCCCGCCGCGATCTGGATCGTGCCGAAGCCCAACGTGGTGGCCACCCCGATTGCGGTGGCCACCACCGCCGCGACGTTCACCACCGTGCCCATCCAGCCACGATGATGCGCACCGATGATCGGCTGCAGCAGATCGCTGATCAGTCCACGGCCGTTGCGGTTGAACTGGAACCACGCCATCGCCAGGCCGATCAGCGCATAGATCGCCCACGGATGCAGGCCCCAATGGAAGAACGCATAGCGCATCGACGCGCGCGCGGCGTCCATGCTCTGCGGCGCCAAGCCTTCGGGCGGCTTGACGAAATGCGAGATCGGCTCGGCCGCGCCCCAGAACACCAGGCCGATGCCCATGCCGGCGGCGAACAGCATCGACATCCAGCTGGCGTTGGAGAAATCCGGCTCGGCGTCTTCACCCCCGATGCGCAGCGAACCGAGCCGACCGAAGGCCAGGTACAGTAGGAACGACAGCGTCATGAACACCACCAGCAGGTACAGCCAGCCGGTGCTGCGGACGATGGTCGTCAACCCGCTCTGGACGATGTCGTTGAAGGGGCCCGGCGCAAGGCCGGCGGCCAGCACCAGCAGGGCAATCAATGCGATGGAAATGCGAAACACCATGCAGGAGTTTCTCCGTACGAAAGGGGCAGGGCGAGCCACCGGGGCGACTCAGGGCGGTCGCTGCCGGTCAATGCGGAGCGCCACCGAGGCGTGCGTTTGTGTCACACCGCGCCGCAGCATTCTAGGCCATGGATCGTCATTGCCTTGTTCACGTTCAAGCCGATGCCCGCCGGGTGTCGCCGACGGCTGCGCCGATTGCGTCGCGTTGTGGTCTAATTCGCCCCGAAGCGGGGGTACCGCGGCCGAACGGCCACGGTTGAGACAGTCCCTTCGAACCTGATCCGGTTGATACCGGCGTAGGGATGCTTCGCAACTGCAACCGCATTGCGCCGTAGGGCTGCCCCGCCCGAAGACCGCCCGCGATCGATCTGCCGTGCGCCGCCGCTTCGTCCGTTCCGCCTATTCCAGTGCGGAACTCGATCCAGGACGAAGTCATGAACGCAGCGCTTTCCTCCCTGCAGCAGCAGGCCCGGCAACTCTCCGAATCGGTCACCCGTCCGATCCCCGGTTCGCGCAAGATCCACGTGCAGGGCTCGCGCAGCGACCTGCAGGTGCCGATGCGCGAGATCGTGCTGACCCGCACCCCGACCCTGTTCGGCGGTGAGGAAAATGCACCGGTCACCGTGTATGACACTTCCGGCCCCTATACCGACCCACAGGCACGCATCGATCTGTCTGTCGGCCTGCCGGCGCTGCGCGCGGCCTGGATCGCCGAGCGGGGCGATACCGAAGCGCTGCCCGGCCTGAGCTCCGCCTTCGGGCGTTCGCGCGAAGCCGACGTGCGGCTGGACGCGGTGCGCTTCCCGTCGCGGCTGCAGCCCCGTCGCGCGGTTGCCGGCGGCAACGTCACCCAGATGCACTACGCACGGCGCGGCATCATCACCCCGGAAATGGAATTCGTCGCTCTCCGCGAGAACCAGCGCCTGGAGGCGCTCCGCGACGCCGCACTGCTCAAGCAGCACCCGGGCGAATCTTTCGGCGCGTCGATCCCGACGATCATCACTCCCGCGTTCGTCCGCGACGAGATCGCCCGTGGGCGTGCCGTGCTGCCCAACAACATCAACCATCCTGAAAGCGAGCCGATGATCATCGGTCGCAACTTCCTGACCAAGATCAACGCCAACATCGGCAACAGCGCGGTGTCGTCGGGCATTGCCGAAGAAGTCGAGAAACTGGTGTGGGCGATCCGCTGCGGCGGTGACACGGTGATGGACCTGTCCACCGGCAAGCACATCCACGAAACCCGCGAGTGGATCCTGCGCAACTCCCCGGTCGCCATCGGCACCGTGCCGATCTACCAGGCGCTGGAGAAGGTCGATGGCCGCGCCGAGGAACTCACCTGGGAGATCTTCCGCGACACGCTGATCGAACAGGCCGAGCAAGGCGTGGATTACTTCACCATCCACGCCGGCGTGCTGCTGCGCTACGTACCGCTCACCGCCAAACGCGTCACCGGCATCGTGTCGCGTGGCGGCAGCATCCTGGCCAAGTGGTGCCTGGCCCACCACAAGGAGAACTTCCTCTACACGCACTTCGACGACATCTGCGAGATCATGAAGGCCTACGATGTGACCTTCTCGCTCGGCGACGGCCTGCGCCCGGGCTGCATCGCCGATGCCAACGACGCCGCGCAGTTCGGTGAACTGGAAACGCTGGGCGAATTGACGAAGATCGCCTGGAAGCACGATGTGCAGACCATGATCGAAGGCCCCGGCCATGTGCCGATGCAGCTGATCAAGGAGAACATGGACAAGCAGCTGCGCGAGTGCGGTGAGGCGCCGTTCTACACGCTGGGCCCGCTGACCACCGACATCGCCCCGGGTTACGACCACATCACCAGCGCGATCGGTGCGGCGATGATCGGCTGGTACGGCACGGCGATGCTCTGCTATGTCACCCCGAAGGAACACCTGGGGTTGCCCAACCGCCAGGACGTGCGTGACGGGATCATGGCCTACCGCATCGCCGCGCACGCCGCGGACCTGGCCAAGGGCCACCCCGGTGCACAGGTGCGCGACAACGCGCTGAGCAAGGCGCGCTTCGAGTTCCGCTGGGAAGACCAGTTCCACCTCGGCCTGGATCCGGAGAAGGCCAGGGAGTTCCATGACCAGACGCTGCCCAAGGACGCGCACAAGCTGGCCCATTTCTGCTCGATGTGTGGGCCGCACTTCTGCTCGATGAAGATCACCCAGGACGTGCGCGACTATGCCGCCGAACACGGCCTGTCCGAACAGGACGCGCTGCAGGAGGGCATGGCCGACAAGTCGGTGCAGTTCCGCGACCTCGGTGCGGAGGTCTATCGGCCGCAATGACGCGGCGGCCGGGGCGCTGAGCCAGCGCCCCGGCCTGCTCATCTCGCCTGCGCGGCTTCCGCGTTAAGCTCGGCGCCACACGGCCAGGGCGAGGGAAGACGATGGCGATAGCACGCACCACCAAATGGCTGGCCATCGCGCGCAGGCATCCTTCTGCATGGCTGCTGGCCGTGCAACTGCTGGGCGTGCTGCTGTACCCGGCCATGGACGAGGCCGGTGCCAGCCGCGCGCTGTTCGGCGCGTTCGGCATAGCCGTGCTTGGCCTGTCGTTGTGGGTGGTGCGGCGCAGCCCGCTGGGGATGTGGCTGGCGCTGGTGCTGGCGATCCCGGCGGTGGTCTTCTCCATCGCCGGTGCGCTGCTGGGCAAGCCCGCCTTGACCATCACCGCGCAGCTGCTCGAATGCCTCCTGTATTTCTACACGGCTGGCAGCCTGACCGCCTACATGCTGCAGGATCACAAAGTCACCCGCGACGAGCTGTTCGCCGCCGGTGCGACATTCACCTTGCTGGCATGGGCCTTCGCGTTCGCATTCTCGGTCTGCCAGCAGTGGTATCCGGGCAGTTTCATGGCCACCAGCGAGAGCGAACTGCGCACCTGGATGGAGCTGCTTTATCTCAGCTTCAGCTTGCTGTCCGGGGTGGGGTTGAGTGATGTGGTGCCGGTGCATCCGCAGGCACGCGCATTGGTCATGCTGGAGCAGTTTGCAGGCGTGATGTACGTAGCTTTGGTGGTATCCAGGCTGGTCGGACTGACCATGCTGCGCCGTGGACGAAACTGAATCGCAGATAAAAAATTCGCGCCCGGAGGCGCGAATACTGAAGCGATTTATGTGAATTCGTCGGCGAGAGAGGGCCTGATGTTGTCCACGCGCACAGGCGCAGTTAACCGCCATAGGCTAGTATTCGCGCGCTTCAGTTTTTTTGCGGTTTGCGCTGATGGCATGTGCGGAATCTGGCGGTTCGTTCGATCGGTGTTCGGTTGCGATGGATGCTGCGTTCCTGTTGTCCTGCATTCACTCGTACCACCGGAATGATCAGCCCCTTTAGTGAGCCAACTTCAGCCGATGTGATCAGGATCGGCGAGTGCACCGTCACGTTGTCCTCCCGCGAGGTCACGGTGCCCGGTGCGCGTCGTCCGCGACGGCTGACGCCGAAGGCATTGGGTGTGTTGAAGGCGCTGATGCGCGCGCCGGGTGCGGTGGTCACCCGTGATGAACTGTTCGCCGAGGTATGGCCGGACACGCTGCCCACCAATGACGTGCTGACCCAGGCAGTGACACAGCTGCGCAAGGCGTTCAGCAACGACGATGTCACGGGCACGCCTTACATCGAAACCATTGCCAAGACCGGCTATCGCCTGCTCGTGCCGGTGAGAGCGGTCGATGCGGCGCCGGCTGCCGAGGCGGTGACGTTCATCGAACGCGACGACACCGCAGCACTGGACGTGCCTGCCGAAGTGGCCGCGCCCGCCACGGGATCCCTCCGCAGCCGGTGGCGGCGGATGCGCCGCTACGTCCTGCTCGCGCTCGGCGTTGGCATGATGATCGCGCTGCTGGTGCTGACCGCATTGCTGCTGCAACGTCCTGCACCATCGGCCGCGTCCAGCGGCGTGCTGGAAGACGGCAGCCGCGTGATCGGCAGCCCGCAGCGACCGTACCGGCTGATTACCGCCACGGCGGGGTTTGAAACCTATCCCACGTTGTCCCCGGACGGTTCGCAGGTGGCCTACGAGGCCGACAGCAGCGCCCGCCAGGGCAGCAGCATCAAAGTGCAGACCTCCGGCAACGCCCCGGCGCGGTTGCTGGCCGAGACGCCGCAGGGGTACTCCGACCGCTTCCCCAACTGGTCGCCGAACGGTCGCGACATCGCCTTCGCCCGCTTTGGTCCCGATGCCGGCTGCGAAGTGCTGATTGCCAGCGCGACCGGCGGCGCGGTGCGCCACGTCACCCGCTGCGATGGCACCGAACTGCTCAGCTTCGACTGGACACCGGACGGGCGCGGCCTGCTGTTCGGCTCGCTGGCCGGGCGCTACGCGCACCGTGGCATCCGCATCCTGGACATCGCCAGCGGGCGCTGGACGCCACTGGACTACGAGGTGGCCGAAGACAGTTTCGACTACGCCCCGCGCTACTCGCCGGACGGGCGCTGGATCGTGTTCGTGCGCAATCCGCAGATCGGTGATCTGTGGCGGTTGCCGGCGGCGGGCGGCGTGCCGGAGCAGTTGACCGACGATTCGGCCGAGATCCGCGGGTGGGCCTGGCGCAGCGACAGCCGGCACATCGTGTTCGGGCGCCGCGTGGACAGCGAATCGCGGCTGTACGAGCTGGATATCCCGACCCGCACGCTGCGCGATGTGGGCATCGACGATGCGCAGTCGCCGGCGGTGTCGCGCAGCAGCGAAATGCTGGCCTTCGTGCACCGCAAGGCGCAGTTCGGTCTGTTCCGCGTGTCGCTCAAGGAGGGCCGGCCCGGCCACCCCGAGCGCCTGTTCGCCTCCAACGGCCGTGATGGTCAGCCGATGCTGGCCCCGGATGGCCGGCAACTGGTGTTCACCTCCGACCGCTCCGGGAACTACGGATTGTGGTGGGCCGACTTGACCCGGCCCGAATCGCTGCGCCCGGTCGATGGGTTGCGTCCGGAGACGCGCCAAGCCGCGGACTGGTCACCGGACAGCACGCATCTGCTGGTGTCCGGGCGCGATGCGCAGGCCAATCCGGTGATCTACGAGGTTTCCCCGCGCGACGAGCAGGTGGTGGCGCTGCCGGTACCCGTCGCCCAGCCACTGCAGGCTTTGTATGCGGGCGATGCCGACCACCTGCTGGTAGTCGATCGCGACCCGCACGAACGCATGCGACTGTTGTTGTTCGATCGGCGCGCCTCGCCGTGGACGCTGCTCGGCAGCATCGACGGGGTCTCGCAGGCCCGCTTCGACCCGGCCACCCAGCGCGTGTTGTTCACGCGGTTGTCGGCCGGCGGCTTGTGGTCGGCCGATGCGCGGCTCAGTGCCGACAGCATCCGGCAGCTCAGCGACGACCGGCCGACGCGCTGGCGCTATCGGACCTGGGCCGTCGCCCGCAACGGCAGCGTCGACTACCTGTCCAATCGCGCCGATTGCGCCACCCTGTTTTCGCGCATCAACGTCGGCGCGCCCAGCGTCGAGCACTGCCTGGATGCCGATCGCCTGAGTGCCGGCAACGGCTTCAGTGCGCAGGCCGATGGCAGCGCGCTGTATGTGGCGCTTGCGGTGGCCGACGGCGCCGATATCGGCGTGATGGAACTGCCCGAGGCTCCCGCACCGGTCTTCTCCACGATCTCCAACGCCTTGTTTACAAAAGGGAAATGAACTTCGTGATTCCTTCGTATCGACCTCGTGTCGAATTCGGATGAATCTCGTAGGACTTTCCTGACCGGGTCGACCTGATTTGGCAAAACGGTTGCCCAGTTACGGCAAACACGGTGTAGTCATGCGTCAGCTCTCCCTCGCCGATCGCGGTCAATCGCTTTCCCTGGACAAGATCGTCGACGACGGCCCGCTGCCCACCTGCCTGGGCGTGGCTCGGCTCGGCAGCCTGCAGACCGCCGGCGCCACCTTCACCGTATGGATGCAGCTGCGTGGCAGCGCGTGGGTGGAATCCAAGGAAGGCCGTTTCCGTCTGCGCCAGCGCGAGTGGATCGCCTTCGAGAAGGAATCGCGCCCGATGATCCAGGCCGGCCGCGATGGCCTGTGCATCGGGCTGAGCCTGACCCCGGATGCGCTGCGTGCGCTCGGCGAACTGGAAGACTGCAGCCTGTATGCCGGTCGCGGCAGCATGAGCCGCGGTGAAGTCCGCGTGGCCCTGCGGCTGTGGCGCGATGCCCTGGCCAGTGGCCAGCCGGCGCAGGCGTTGCGCCCGGTGCTGCTGCACCTGGCCTCACTGCAGCGCGCGCTGGCCACCGGAGTGCAGCGTTGCCCCGGCCGCTCGCGCCTGCGCAAGCGCCAGGTGTTCGGGCGGATGCAGCGCGCGCGCCTGTACCTGGAAGGCAACAGCCACCGCGTGGTGCGCATTGGTGAACTGGCCGAGCTAACCAACTTCTCCAGCTGGTACCTGTCCAAGACGTTCCAGAGCCTGTACGAGGAAAGCCCGCAATCGCTGTCGGCGCGCCTGCGCCTGGAGCGCGCGGCCGACCTGCTGCGTGATACCGACATGATGATCGGCGAAGTGGCCGCAGCAAGCGGATTTGACAACTGTTGCAGCTTCGCACGGGCCTTCCGGGCACGTTATGGGCAGTCTGCGTCAGGCTTCCGCGAGACCGTCGGAATGCTCCCGCCAAAGTCGGCAAAGCCTCCGGTTGCTTCGCGCAAATAATTAACTGCAACGCAATCGTAACTTTCCGAGGCGTTTTAACACGCTACTAACGTACCTCGGAGAGATAAATGAATTTTCGTACTCCCGCAGTGCGGCTGGGCCTTCTGCCCGCCGGCATTGCGCTGGCGCTGGCGCCGAGCTTTGCCTCGGCGCAGGAAGCTGCCTCCGGCACCACTGACCTCGACCGCATCTCGGTTACCGGCTCGCGCATCCGCGGCGCCAACATGGAGACGCAGCAGCCGATCCTGACGATGACCCGCGAATCCCTGGAAAAGCAGGGCTTCTCGAGCGTCGCGGACGTGCTGAACAACCTGACCTCGGCCGGCTCCCCGGCCATCTCGCGTTCGGAGTCGCTGGCTTCGGGCGAGAACGTGGGCGGCTACTACGTCGACATCCGCAACCTGGGCGCAGAGCGCACCCTGGTGCTGATGAACGGCAAGCGCCTGGGCGCCTCCACCGCCGGCCTGCAGGATCTGAGCCAGATCCCGATGTCCGCGGTTGAGCGCATCGAGATCCTGAAGGACGGTGCGTCGGCCATCTACGGTTCCGACGCCATCGCCGGCGTGGTCAACGTGATCACCCGCAAGAACGTGGAAGGCGGCGAAGCCAGCGTCTACGTTGGCCAGTACGGCAACGGCGACGGTGAAAGCCAGCAGTACTCGATGACCCTGGGTGCCAAGGGCGAGCGCGGCAGCGTGACCCTGTCGGCCGAATACTCCAAGCAGGATCCGGTGTGGGCCAAGGACCGCTGGTACAGCCGTGACGGCTCGCTGGGTCCGAACTCCACCAGTGAAGACTGGAGCCCGATCAGCCAGAACGGCAGCTGGTGCAACCCGCTGCTGTTTGATTGCTCGCGCACCTCCAAGACCGCGGTGTGGCAGACCCTGAACCAGGGCGGCAACCCGAAGAACCCGAACGACTACCACGAGCTGACCGCCGACGAGTACGCCAATTCCAACCAGCAGATGACCTTGCTGACCGGTGTCGAGCGCAAGTCGGTCTACATCAACGGCACGTACGACTTCACTGATTCGATCAGCCTGAACACCGATCTGCTCTACAACGAACGCAACACGTTCCAGCAGATCGCCGGCTACCCGTACCAGTCCAGCTCGTTCAGCACCCCGCTGTCGGCGACCAGCGCCTTCAACCCGGTTGGCCAGAACGTCGACTTCCGTCGTCGCCTGTGGGAGGTGCCGCGCACCACCGACAGCCAGCTGAAGACCCTGCGCTTCGCACCGACCATCAGCGGCTTCTTCGAAGTGGCTGACAAGAGCTTCGATTGGGACGTGGGCGCGCTGTGGAACCGCAACGAGTCGATCAAGACCAACCGCGGTGACATGAGCCTGATCGCTGCCCGTCAGGCGCTGGGCCCGTCGTTCATCGACGGCGCCGGCGCTGCCCGTTGCGGCACCGCAGCCAACCCGATCCTGGGTGACTGCCGTCCGTGGAACCCACTGCTGCCTTACGGCGTCGCAGGTCAGGGTTCGCTGGCCGACCAGGAGCTGCAGGACTTCCTGTTCCCGACCTTCACCACCCGCGGCATCACCAAGACCACCAGCTTCACCGCCAACCTGTCGGGCTCCATCGTGACCCTGCCGGCCGGTGACCTGGGCTTTGCCATGGGCGTGGAACACCGCAAGGAAGAAGGCAGCTACACGCCGGACGCCTTCGCACAGTCGGGCCAGTCCACCGGCCTGGGCCAGAAGCCGACCCGTGGTGAGTACGATCTGAACGAGGTCTACCTCGAACTGAACGTGCCGATCCTGGCGGACATGGCGTTCGCCAAGGAGCTGACCCTGAACATGGCCAGCCGCTACTCGGACTACAGCAACTTCGGCGGCACCACCAACAGCAAGTTCGGCCTGACCTGGCGTCCGATGGACGAGCTGCTGGTCCGCGCCACCTATGCTGAAGGCTTCCGCGCGCCGACCATCGCCGATCTGTACGGTGGCCTGAGCTCGAGCTTCGAGTCGTACATCGATCCGTGCGGCACCACCGCTCCGGGCAGCGTCGCCGGCAACGGCCCGTGCTCGGCCGCAGGTGTTCCGGCCGACTACGTGCAGCTGGGCCAGGGCAACAAGGCCTGCTCCACCCTGCCGTGCCAGTCCGGTGACCAGTTCGTCTCCGGTGCAAACCCGAACCTGAAGCCGGAAACCTCCAAGAGCACGACCGCCGGTCTGGTCTGGAGCCCGCGCTGGGTGCAGGGCCTGGACATCTCGCTGGATTGGTACAAGTACGAAATCAGCGACATGATCATCGCTGACAGCGTCGACCGCATCCTGCGCGACTGCTACGTGCTGGGCAACTCGGCACGCTGCGAAGGCGTGGTCCGTGCCGATGACGGTCACGTCAGCGCGATCACCTACGGCACCGCCAACCTCGGCAAGATGGAAACCGAAGGTTACGACCTGGGCATCAAGTACCGCCTGCCGGAACTGGCCATCGGTCAGTTCTCGATCGATTGGCAGACCAGCTACCTGTCCAAGTACGACGAGCAGGGCCAGAATGCCGCCGGTCAGAACATCATGATCGGTCGCGTCGGCGAAGCCGGCCTGTTCCGCGTGCGTTCCAACGTGGGCATCAACTGGGCGATGGGCGACTTCGGTGTCAACTACACCGCGCGCTACTACTCGGGCATGAAGGAAGACTGCATCGACACCGGCGAGTTCTGGTGCAATGCGCCCAACCACATGGCCAATGGCGAATCCGAGCCGCTGCGCAAGACCGGCTCCAACACCTTCCACGACCTGCAGGTTAGCTGGAAGGCGCCGTGGGATGCCACCATCGCCCTGGGCGCGAACAACGTGTTCGACCACAAGGGTCCGCTGATGTACTCGGCGCCGAACTCGAGCTTCGCCTACTACGGCGGTTTCGATATCGGTCGCTTCCTGTACATGAAGTACACCCAGCGCTTCTGATCCATCGAAGCTCTGTAGCAGTAAAAAAGGGAGGGCGGACCGCAAGGTCCGCCCTTTTCTTTTGTCCTTTTCCCCATGGAAGGGACCATCTCGTCGAGTTCCACGGGCCTAGTGGGGGGCGCATGGCGATACGCGTGCGGCCGGGCAGTCCGGTTGCCGGTTGGATCGGCCGGCGTCTCCGATCAGGTCTGTTGCGCGCGTGAGGGCCCCGTCGCGGCGCGCAGGCAGGAAGACGGGCTTTTGACTGTCGGTGGGTCGGGCGTTGGGGCCCCATGCCCTTGGAGGCGAAATAAAGGGGGAGGGGGCGGCCGCAGGCCGACGCCGGAGGACATTCGCCGGAAAGGGCATGGGGGCCCAACGCCCGATCCACCGACGGCCGCGCCTGGAAGGCTTCACAGCGCGCGTCATGCGTGCGACGCCGATGGGAGAAGCCTCTTTGTCGAGTTCATTGCGCAATGGAAGGCGCTTTGCACCGCACCGCCGCACGTGCACGCGCACGGGTCTACGTCAGCGCCGGCGGACACGCTGTATGTGCCGTTGATCGAATTCGGAAGGGCCGGACATTGGCCGGCCCACGATCAAACCTTCCAGCGCAGCCGCATCGCCACGCCGGAAGGCGGCAGGCGTCAGGCCTCGCTGGCCACCAGCCCCATCAGCGCATTGGCGTGGTCCCGCCACTGCGGCAGCTTGTGCAGCACGCCAGCGCGCTGCAGGTACTCCTCGTCCACCGGATCGCCATTGATCAGCGCCAGCGCCACGTGCACCGCACCGGTCACCCAGAAGCTGCGCGTGTTGGACTTCTGCGGCTGCAGGTGGAACGCCACCGCCTCGATGATCGGCATCGGCAGGCCCCACAGGCCCAGCAGGTAGGCGCCGGCCTCGGCATGGCCGGGGCGTTTATCGGCCGCGTCGGCCGGGGCAACGCGCTCGTTGCGCACGCCCGGCAACAGCAGCCCGATGTCGGCCAGCAGGGCGGCGGTTGCACCCAGCTCGGCGCTGGAATCGGGCAGCAGCTTGGCCGCCAGCCGCGAGGCCAGCAACGCGCGCTGCTGCAGCGAATTGCGTTCGGCACCGGACAACGCCGAGGCGGAAAACACCTCGCTGGCCAGCACCAGGTCGCGCAGGGTGGACAGGCCCAGTCGCGTTACCGCGGTGCGCAGGTCGGAAATGGTACGGCCGCTGTTGAAGAACGCCGAGTTGGACAGCTGCAGCACCTTCGCCGCAATCGCCGGGTCGGCCGACACCAGCTTGGAGACATCGGCGGTGTCGGTCTCGTCGTCATGCTCCAGCGCTTGGGTCAGGCTCAGGTACAGGTGCGGCGGCGAAGGCAGCTTTTCGATGCGGCCGATCGCGCTGCGCAGATGTGCGCTGTCGAGCAGTTCGCGCAGCTCTTCCAGGCTGGTCAGTGCTTCCAGCAGCACTTCCGGGGCCAGCGGCATCGGCAGGAAGCGGTGGGCCACCCCGATCAGGCGCGCCGGCGGCGGCCGGTTGCCCTGCTCGGCATCCACCAGCGCGATGCGGATCGTCTCCGGACGCAGCGTCCGGATCTGGCCGAGCAGCGTGGTGGCGTTGAGATCGGGCAGAGTAGGGCAGGCGATCACCGCGTCGATCGGACCGGCGGCGACGATGTTCATGGCCGCCTGGCCATCGGATGCGGTCAACGGTTGCCACTCTTCCCCAAGATCGGCAATGAAATCCATCAGCTCAGCCGACAGGCTGGCTTGGTCCCCAACAAGCAGAATACGCACGACACAGTCCCCTGGCTGACCACGGTGAAACGCACCGTGGACGGTGTGAAGACGCAATGTACCCAATCCGGCACAAATAGTGATGTGCCGCAGTTAAAAAACGTGATGTCCATCGCTTCGGCGGCGAGCGCCGAAGCGATGCGGTTCAGCCTCAGCCGTTGTTGCTGAGGTAGCGCTGGTGCGCTTCGATCAGGATCTGCTTGGCTTCGGCAGCGCCGGCCCAGCCGTCAAGCTTGACCCACTTGCCCTTTTCCAGGTCCTTGTAATGCTCGAAGAAGTGGCCGATGCGCTCCAGCCAGTGGCTGGACACCTGCCCGATGTCTTCCACATGGGCGTAGCCGCTGAAGACCTTGGAGATCGGCACGGCCAGGATCTTCTCGTCGCTGCCGGCCTCATCGCTCATCTTGAGCACGCCGACCGGACGGCAACGCACCACCGAACCGGGGATCAGCGGCAGCGGCAGCACCACCAGCACGTCGGCCGGGTCGCCGTCGCCGCACAGGGTGCTCGGCACGTAGCCGTAGTTGCACGGGTAGCGCATCGGGGTGGACAGGATGCGGTCGACGAAGATCGCGCCGGTTTCCTTGTCCACTTCGTACTTCACCGGCTCGGAATCCTTCGGGATCTCGATGATGACGTTGATTTCTTCCGGCGGGTTCTTGCCGGGCGAGACGAGTTCCAGACCCATGGGTGTACTCCGAGAGGGGGATGAAGGCGGATAGCCCCCCATTTTATGCCTTTGCCGCCCCGCGTGCAGCGGGGTGGGACCATGGCCCCGTGGAGGGTTTCCCCACGGCCCGGCGCGGCCTGCCCGGATGGGGCTGCACCCCGCGATCGGCGAGGCTGGTCCCTCCTTCTGCTGGAGTCTGGCCATGGACATGCGTCACCGGTTGCTGCTGCGAGTGTTTGCCCTGCTGCTGGCACTGCCCAGCGCCCCCCTGCTTGCCCGGCCGTTCATCGACCTGGTGGATTTCCCCCGCAACGAGGCCAACTGGGATCGCTTCTATTCCCTGGAAGCCCACCTGGCGAGCCGCTTTGACGCAGTCTGTGCCGATACCCTCTGCGAAGGCGACTACAGCAATCTGCGCGCGCTGCAACTACGCTGCTCGGTCAATGCGGCCCGTGCGCAGGTGCATGCCTGCAACTGGCTGTTCATTGCCAGCGAACTGCAGGTAGCGCCGGACACGGGCGAGGTGCGGGTGGACAACCGACGCTGGGACTGCCCTTTGCCGCTGGGCAAGGGAGTGGCGGTGGAGGCCTTCCATGCTTCCCTGGAAAGCGCCGACGCGCTGGATATCGTGCTGCCCGGTGCCGCGATGTCCATCGGCGAGGCGGTGGGCGACTGCCTCCAGCAGACCCGGCGGTCGGCGCGCGCGGCAGCGTCGGCCCGCTACGTGGACGCGCGGGATTATCCCCGCCAGGGCCAGGGTGGGGCGCGTTTACGTGCGCTTGAACAGGCGCTGGTGCGCGGCTTCGATGACATCTGCGGCGACACCTTCTGCGAAGGCGAGTACTACAACCTGCAGGCCATGCGCCTGCGCTGTTCGGTGCACGCCGCCAGCGGCCGGGTGGGGGAGTGCCGGTGGACATTCGCCGGCAGCAACATGGCGGTGGAGGCTGCCACCGGTGCGGTCACCGTGGATGCCCGCGATTGGGCCTGCCGCCTGCCGCTGGCGTCTTACACCCCCTTGCCGCTGCTGCTGGATACGCTTCACGGGCAGGACGCCATCGACACCCTTCTACCGGGGACCAGCACTACGGTGTACGAAGGGTTGACTACCTGCCTGTGAGCTGCCGTGTGATCGCCGCAGGCGCGGTAGCGGATGAGGCGGGCAGGCACGACGCATCTGCATTTGCGGGGGACCTGACGCGCCTTCCGCCCCGGCCCTGTGTCTGTCGCATGACCACCGATGCCTCCGCCCGCACCGGGATGCGGATCCGCGGACGCCCGGCGTTGCTGCGGCCGGTGCAATGCAACCGGGGCAACATGATGGCGGGACCGAAGACGTGATCCAACCTACCTGGTGCGCAGGGACCGGCAGCTGCCGGTCCCTGCGTTGTCATTACACGCCGGTCTGCTGCGCCACGGCGTCGGCATGCAGCGCTTCGCTGAGTTCATCGACGATGATCGCCCAGTCGGCATCGGACTTGAGCTGTTCGGCGAGGAACTGACGTTGCCCGTCGTTCCAATACGGTGCGTCGACCAGGGCGACCTCGGTCGGCAGCTGGTGGGCACGGATGAAGCCGGCGATCGCCTCGTCGGACGCCTCCAGCCCGAGCTGCAGGAACAGATTGCCCATGCGCGGTTCGGTGGTGATCATCATGAGGTGGTCTCCGCAAAAAAGGGGGGTCCCCATTATCGATGCAGCCGCGTGAGCGCCGCATCGCCGGAGCGGGGGCAGGGCGCCCGGCGATGCACAGGGTCGCCGCGCCGCTGGCCGCGGTGGACAGCGCGGCGACCCGGTGGCGGTCATGGTGCCGGTGGAATTTTTTCATCCGTCGCCGCTGAACCCGGGCGTGGCCCCTGCGTTGCCTGCGCAGCGAGGTGGCACTAGCATCCTCGGCACCACGGCACGGATGGCCGCATTCGGGAGGGACAGGGATGCATCGCAGACGTGCCACCGTTGTTGCATGGGCTGCCGCCGTCATCGCGTTGCTCGTTGCGCTGCTTTCGCTGGCCCCGTTCGTCGCGGCGATCACGCTCACCGGCGCGTTGGCTCCGCTGTTCGCGTATACGGCGTGGCACGGTGCCCGTCTGCCCAGTGGCGTCGGGTTGGCCCTCTGTGCGGCGGCGTTCCTCGGCAGCCCCCTGCGGTTCGAAGACCTGCCGGACCTGTTGCTGGCCATGGCCGCCCTGTGGGCAGTGGGCGGCGTCATGCTCATGGTCTGGTGGGCGGTGAAGCTGCGCCGCGCGTAGAGTGTGCGCTCCTGCAAAGGCGCGCATGCCCCGGCACGGCCGGGACATGCACCCCTGCCGCGTTCTACAGCAACGGCACCAGCAGCAATGCCACGATGTTGATGATCTTGATCAACGGATTGATCGCCGGGCCTGCCGTGTCCTTGTAAGGATCGCCGACCGTATCGCCCGTGATCGCGGCCTTGTGCGCCTCGCTTCCCTTGCCGCCGAAGTGGCCATCTTCGATGTACTTTTTGGCGTTGTCCCACGCACCGCCGCCGGTGGTCATCGAGATCGCCACGAACAGGCCGGTGACGATGGTGCCGATCAGCAGGCCACCCAGCGCGCGCGGCCCGAGCAGCAGGCCGACCACCACCGGGACCGCCACCGGCAGCAGCGAGGGCACGATCATTTCCCGGATCGCCGAGCGGGTCAGCATGTCCACGGCGCGGTCGTACTGCGGTTTGCCGGTGCCCTCCATGATCCCGGGGATCTCGCGGAACTGGCGGCGCACTTCCTCCACTACCGCACCCGCCGCCCGGCCCACGGCCTCCATCGCCATCGCACCGAACAGGTAGGGGATCAGGCCGCCGATCAGCAGGCCGATGATCACCGTGTGGTCGGACAGGTCGAAGGCGAACACCTCCCCGGGGTTGGCGGCCTGCAGGTTATGCGTGTAATCGGCGAACAGCACCAGCGCGGCCAGTGCCGCCGAGCCGATCGCATAGCCCTTGGTCACCGCCTTGGTGGTGTTGCCAACGGCATCCAGCGGATCGGTGATGTCGCGGATGGCGGAGGGCAACTCGGCCATCTCGGCGATGCCGCCGGCGTTGTCGGTGATCGGGCCGTAGGCATCCAGCGCGACGATCATGCCGGCCATCGACAGCATCGCGGTGGCGGCGATGGCGATGCCGTACAGGCCGCCGAAGTAGTGCGCCAGCCAGATCGCCACGCAGACCGCGATCACCGGCAGGGCCGTGGACTTCATCGAGACCCCGAGCCCGGCGATGATGTTGGTGCCGTGCCCAGTGGTGGATGCCTGCGCCACGTGCTGCACCGGCTTGTACTGGGTGCCGGTGTAGTACTCGGTGATCCACACGATCAGGCCGGTGAGCACCAGGCCGACCAGGGCGCAGAAGTACAGGTTCAGCGCACCGTGTGCGTTGTCCGGCATCAACTGGATGGTGATTGGATAGAACGCGATCGCCGCCAGCACGCCGGACACGATCACGCCCTTGTACAGCGCGCCCATGATCGAGCCACCCGGCTTCACCTTGACGAACAGCGCGCCGATGATCGAGGCGATGATCGACACACCGCCCAGCACCAGCGGATACAGGATCGCGTTGCGCCCGGCTTCGGCCAGCATCAGGCTGCCCAGCAGCATCGTGGCGATCACCGTCACCGCGTAGGTCTCGAACAGGTCGGCCGCCATGCCGGCGCAGTCGCCGACGTTGTCACCAACGTTGTCGGCGATCACCGCCGGGTTGCGCGGATCATCCTCGGGAATGCCGGCCTCGACCTTGCCCACCAGATCCGCGCCGACGTCGGCCCCCTTGGTGAAGATGCCGCCGCCCAGACGCGCGAAGATCGAGATCAACGACGAACCGAACGCCAGCCCGACCAGCGCGTGCAGCGCCTGCCCGGTTTCCAGACCGAGCCGCAGCAGCAGCGCGTAGTAGCCGGCCACGCCCAGCAGGCCGAGCCCGACCACCAGCATGCCGGTGATCGCGCCGCCCCGGAAGGCGACGTCCATCGCCGCACTGAGGCCGTTGCGCGCCGCTTCGGCGGTACGCACGTTGGCGCGTACCGACACGTTCATGCCGATGTAACCGGCCGCGCCGGACAGCACCGCGCCGATCGCAAACCCGATCGCGGTGTACCAGCTGAGAAAGACGCCGACCAGCACGAACAGCACGGCGCCGGCGATGCCGATGGTGAGGTATTGACGGTTGAGATAGGCGCGCGCGCCTTCCTGGATGGCGGCGGCGATTTCCTGCATGCGGGCATTGCCAGCCGGTTGCCGGAGAATCCAGCGTGCCGACACGATGCCGTAGAGAATCGCGAGAATGGCGCAGAACAGCGCCAGAGAAAGCCCGTAACGTTCCAGCATGTCCCCTCCCGGGTGATGGATGGCATCCAGTGAACGGACGAACCTCTCCACGCGGGGCACAACGGGCTGCAACCTTGGACCAACCCGTTCAGACCGTACCCGGTCCTCAAGCGTGTGGCGGTGTTCAGCAATCCCTGGTGACCCGAGTATGCGGGCATTCTCCCGCAGACCGGTAGTGCCGGGTACGCGCCATCGCATGCGCGCTGTCGCCCCATGGTTTGCTGCGCAAACCACGGGCCCCTCTTATCAGCATCCAGTCCCCCGCCGCTTCGCGGCTGCCCCCTGACTCAGGGGGCTGGTGGCCAGCCCTCTGGATCCAGCTACGCGTTGATGGGACGCCTTGCCACGCCGTTCAGCCATCCGCTGGCAGCCTCGCTCCATCCCCAGCTCCCGGAGTCCTGCCATGTCCACCCGTCACCTGCTCTGGCTCGCGCTGCTGCCCGCCATCGCGGCCAGCGCCGCCGAAACCCCCGAGCTGCAACGCGCCGCCGGTGCGCCGCAGGCGGTGGGCGCGGCGCATACGCTGCGCCAGATTCCCGAGGCCTGTGCGCGGCTGGAGGGCATGTTCACCGCCGATGCCGCGCAGCCCTACAAATTCGCTGTGGTGCGCACCAGCGAGCAGTGCCAGCCGCGTGCGCGTTTCGTCGATTTCGACAAGGCCCAGCCCAGTCAGGCCAAGGGCTGGAAGCTCAATGATGTGATCCGCGTCCCCAGCGCCGCGTGCCCCGCACAGCAGGCGGTCGTGCGGGTATGGCGCATGCCGGTCGCGCAGAAGCCCGAGCTGGATGGCCAGGGCCAGTCCCGGATCTACCTGGAAGAGGCCAAGAAACAGGCGGCCGCCGGCAAGATCGCGCAGGTGCCGATGTTTGCCGCGCAGCTGAAGGTGGAAGGCAAGCCCTGCAACTGAGCAGCTTGCGTGACAGTAATGAAGGCCGCTGGCCGGCTCCCCGGGATCGCCTGATCCCCGACGGAGCCCACCAGCGGCCGTTATTGCTGCAGTGGTTTACGCTTTGAACGCAGGCAGTTTCTTCTTCACTGCCACGTTCTTCAGCGTGACGTACTTGGGCAGGCCGTCGGCGCCGTAGGGCAACGGCGCTTCGCCCTTGATCAGCGGTGACAGGTAGGCGCGCGCCTTGGCGGTGATGCCGAAGCCGTCCTTGCGGATGAAACCGGCCGGCATTTTCTTCTCGTGGTTGGCCACCTTGTGCAGGGGCGCGGCCTCGATCTTCCAGCGGTACGGTTTGTCGCTGCCGCGTACGATCACCGGCATCACCGCGTTCTGGCCCTTCAGCGCGAACTGCACCGCCGCCTTGCCGACCGCCTGCGCCTGCTCCCAGTCGGTCTTGGAGGCGATATGCCGGGCCGAGCGCTGCAGATAGTCGGGCAAGGTCCAATGCACCTTGTAGCCCAGCGTGTCCTTGACCCGTGCAGCCAGCTGCGAGGCGACGCCGCCCAGCTGGGTATGCCCGAACGAGTCCTTGCCGCCGCCGGCATCGGCGACGAAGCGGCCGTCGGCGGTCTGGATGCCTTCGGAGGCCACCACCACGCAGTGCCCCACGCGCTCGACCACCTGCTTGACCTTGGCCAGGAACGCGGCCTCGTCGTAGGCGCGTTCGGGCAGCAGGATGATGTGCGGGGCGTCATCGGGGCCTTCGCCAGCCAGCCCGGCCGCCGCCGCCAGCCAACCGGCGTGGCGGCCCATCGCCTCGTAGACGAATACCTTGGTCGAGGTCTCGGCCATCGCCGCCACGTCCAGTGCCGCTTCGCGCACCGACACGGCCGTGTACTTGGCCGCCGACCCGAAGCCGGGGCAGGTGTCGGTCACCGCCAGGTCGTTGTCGATGGTCTTGGGCACGCCGATGCAGGTCAGGTCGTAGTCGAAGGCCTTGGCCAGCTGCGACACCTTCCACGCGGTGTCGGCCGAATCGTTGCCGCCGTTGTAGAGGAACCAGCGCACGTCATGGGCCCGGAGCACCTCCAGCAGGCGCTCATATTTGGCCCGGTCGGCCTCGATCGATTTCAGCTTGTAGCGGCACGAGCCGAACGCTCCGCCGGGGGTATGGGCCAGCGCGGCGATCGCCGCCGCCGATTCCTTGGTGGTATCGATCAGCTCCTCGCGGAGCGCGCCGAGGATGCCGTTGCGCGCGGCCAAGACCTTGATTCCCTTGGCCCGGGCGGTGCTGATGACCGCCGAGGCGGTGGCGTTGATGACGGCGGTGACGCCGCCTGACTGGGCGTAGAGCAGGGTACCTTTGGACATGGGTCGACCTTGGTCTGGGGGAAGGACATTGCAGAGACATTACCGGTATGGGGTAAAGTGCGCGTATTGCGGTGCAGCGTGATTGTGGACAATCCCGGGGCGCGCGCCCTTCCATTTTCTTACCAAGTTGGAGTCAGGTTGATGCGATTGGTTCTGTTGGGACCGCCCGGTTCGGGCAAGGGGACACAGGCGACGCGCCTGAAGGAACACCTGTCGATTGCGCACATTTCCACCGGCGACCTGTTGCGTGCCGAAGTGGCCGCCGGCACCGAGCTGGGCAAGCAGGCCAAGGCGGTGATGGACGCGGGCAACCTGGTGTCCGACGACATCCTGCTGGGCATGCTCGAATCGCGACTGGGCCAGGCTGACGTGGCCAACGGCTTCATCCTCGACGGTTACCCGCGCAACGTGGCCCAGGCCAACGCGCTGGACACCCTGCTGGCCAAGATCGGCCAGCCGCTGGATGCGGTGGTGCAGCTGGACGTGCCGACCGAACTGCTGGTCGAGCGCATCGCCGGCCGTGCCGCCGAGCAGGGCCGCGCCGACGACAATCCCGAATCGGTGCGTCAGCGCCTGCAGGTCTACAACGACCAGACCGCCCCGGTGGTCGACTTCTACGCCGGCCGCGGCACCCTGGCTCGCGTCGATGGCGTCGGTGAGCTGGACGCGGTGGAAGCGCGCATCCGCGCGGCGATCCACGGCTGAGTCACCCGGCGCCGCATGCGCGGCGCCTGCCTGGCCCATGAACGCACACGCCCGGCCCCCGAAGGGGCCAGGCGCGTGGTGTGGAGGTGCCAGCGAACGGGCTTGCTCAGAGCCCCGCAGCATGAGCTCCCCTGGGGATGGCCTCTTGGGGAGTAGGACCAATGGGGTGCTGAGGCTGGCCGGTTCCATTGTGTCCGTCTTCACAGTACATCGCTATCGGGGATTCCCCGACACCCGGCGACTGAATTCCGGCGCGCGCATGAGGAATTGTCTGCCGACCATGGCCCACGACGCAGGGGATCGGCGACAATCCAACGCATGAGCACGATTCACATCCTTGGTATTGCCGGCACCTTCATGGGCGGCGTGGCCGCGCTGGCGCGGGAACTGGGCCATACGGTCCATGGCAGCGATCAGGCGATCTATCCGCCGATGTCCACCCAGCTGGAACAGCTGGGCATCGCCCTGGACCCGGGCTACCGGGCCGACAGCGTTTCGGGCGACTGCGATGCGGTGATCGTCGGCAACGCCTTGTCGCGCGGCAACCCGGCGGTGGAAGCGGTGCTGGACGCCGGCCAGCGCTATATTTCCGGCGCGCAGTGGCTGTCCGAACAGGTGTTGCCGGGCCGCGACACGCTCGCCGTCGCCGGCACCCACGGCAAGACCACCACCACCACCATCCTGACCTGGCTGCTGCAGGCCGCCGGGCGCGAGCCGGGCTTCCTGATCGGCGGCGTGGCCGAAGACTTCGGCGTGTCGGCGCGACTGGGGCAGGGGCGTGAGTTCGTGGTCGAGGCCGACGAGTACGACACCGCCTTCTTCGACAAGCGCAGCAAGTTCGTGCACTACCGGCCGCTGGTGGCGATCCTCAACAACCTCGAGTACGACCACGCCGACATTTTTCCGGACGTGGCCGCGATCCAGCGCCAGTTCCATCACCTGATCCGCACCGTGCCCGCGCGTGGGCGCCTGATCGTCAACGGCGAGGACGCTTACCTGGCGGAGGTGCTGGCGATGGGCTGCTGGACCCCGGTAGAGCGCTTCGGTTTCGATGCGTCGCTGGAATGGCATGCCGAACTGATCAACGCCGATGGCAGCGCCTTCGTGGTGCACCATCGCGGACAGCACGTGGGCGAGGTGCGGTGGCCGTTGCTGGGCCGGCACAACGTGCTCAACGGCCTGGCCGCACTGGCCGCCGCGCATGCGGTGGGCGTGGAGCTGGCCACGGTGATCCCCGCGCTGGCGCGCTTCCGCAGCGTCAAGCGTCGCCTGGAAGTGATCGGACAGTCGCACGACATCACTGTGTACGACGATTTCGCCCATCACCCCACCGCCATCCACACCACGCTGGAAGGCCTGCGCGCCAAGGTGGGCGATGCGCGGATCGTGGTGGCGATGGAGCCGCGCAGCAACTCGATGCGGCTGGGCGCGCATGCGCAGGCGCTTGCACCGTCGCTGGCGCTGGCCGACGCGGTGGTCTTCCTGCACCGCCCGGAACTGGCCTGGGATGCGGCCGGGGTGATCGCCGCCGTGCGTGGCCAGGCCCATGCGGTGGCCGATACCGATGCCCTGCTGGCGCAGCTGGGCGACATCGCCCGGCCCGGCGACCACGTGGTGTTCATGTCCAACGGCGGTTTCGACGGCGCGCCGCGCCGCTTCCTGGCGCAGCTCCAGCAGGAATGAGTCGGGGCACGCCATGACCGAGACCGTTTCGCTGCCCCTGTTTCCCCTGCACGCGGTGCTGCTGCCCGGCGCGCGGCTGGGCCTGCGCGTGTTCGAGCGCCGTTACCTGGACATGCTGCGCGAATGCAGCCGGCAGGAGTCCACGTTCGGCATCTGCCTGATCCTCGATGGCGACGAAGTGGGGCGACCGGCATCGCCGGCGGCTTACGGCGTAGAGGCGCGGATCGAGGACTTCGACGTCGGCCCCGATGGCGTACTGGTACTGCGCCTGCGGGGCCAGCGCCGCTTCCATGTACTGCGCACACGGGTGCGCGACAACGGCCTGATCCTGGCCGACGTGGCATGGAGTACGCCCGACCACGACGACGAACTGCGGCCCGAGCATGCGCTGCTGGCCACGGTGCTGGAGCACATCATCGAGCAGGCCGGCACGGCCTTCGCGCCCACCCACCCGGCGCAGCTGGAACAGGCCGCCTGGGTTGGCTGGCGGCTGGCCGAACTGCTGCCGCTGGAAGAGCCGCACCGGCTGCAGCTGCTGCAGCACGATGACCCGCATCAACGACTGGAAGACCTGCTGGGCTGGATGCCGTAAGGGCCGAGCGACGTGCTCCATCCGAGCGCAGCGGTAGGGTCGCATCCCGATCGACCACCGATGACCGCGCAACGTTCACCGAGGGCATGAGCGGCGATCGAAGGCGTCGCCGGCTGCGTTGATGCGTTCGCCGTGCTGGTCGGCGCGAACGCGCCCGAACGACGCGTGGATTACTCCGCCGCTGGCGTACGCACCCGCAGCACCGGCATCTGCGTTTCCGGATGGGTGTCCACCTGCTGCGGCAGGCCATCGAGCGCCTCGCGCACCGCGTTCAACGATGGGTCGATGCCGCGCAGCGGGCGCCACATCCCGATCAGGTGGAAATGCTGCTGGTAGTGCAGCGTCTGCGCGCTGCCCAACCACAACGGCGCATCGCCCGGCTGCAGGCGTGCCGGTGCCGGCCACAGCCGCAACGCGAAGATCTCGTTGGGTGCGTTGCCCGCGCGCAGCATCAGCAGCGATTCGACTTGAGTATCCAGCGTCGCCGGCAGCACCGGCACTTCCTCCGGCTTGGCCGATTTGTCCAGCATCAGCAGCGCCTGTTGCCAACCGGCCTGCGGCTGCACCCGCCAGCCCTGGCGTTCCAGGCGCTGCTGCAGCGGCGCCAGCGGCCCGGCCACCTGCACGTCCAGCGGCCAGCGCTGGTCATCGTCGAACTCGTTGCGACGCGACGGGAGCTGCTTCCAGTCGTCCTGCCACCAGGCGGTGGAGGCCATGTCCACCGGCGCCGGTTGCGCCGGTTCGAAGCGGGCGAGCTTGACCGGAATGTTGCGCGGCGCATACCACAGCGCGCTGATCGCGAAGACGCCGTAGAACAGCCACGCCACCGGCTTGACCCAGAACGACCGGTTGAAGCGGCGGCGGTACGCGATGCCCAGCACCAGCAGCCAGAAAATGCCGAACAGCATGCCGCCGATCACATCGCTCAGCCAATGCGCGCCCAGATAGATACGCGCAAAGCCGATCAGGCTGACGATGATGCCCGACAACAGGTACGGCCACACGCGCGTGCGCCCGGGCAGCTCGCGCGCGATCAACACCGCGAAGAAGCCGAAGGTGATGGTGGCCATGGTCACCGACACCGACGGAAAGCCGAAGCCACTGCTGGCATCGGGCGGGCGCACCACGTGCACGGTGGCCCCGAGCAGCTTGCACAGTGCCAGGCCGAAGGCCAGTGCGGCCAGCCAATGCGCGGCGGCCATCCAGCGTCGACGCCAGACCAGGTACCCCATGCCGGCGGCGGTGGCCGGCAGCAGCACCTGCCACGCGCCGAGCGAGGCCAGTGCAGCCATCGGGTAGTCGGCCAACGGGTTGCGCAGCGCCAACATGGCGTCGTGCACGGCCAGGTCCAGGCGGAGCGGTTCGCCGTGGGCGACCACCGCCATCAACAGCGCGAACCAGCACCAGCCCAGCAACAGCAGCATCAGGGCCAGCATCGCCAGCGGCACCGATTCACGCCGCTGCGGATCGAACACCGACACCGAATAGCGGCCCAGGGTGGGATGGCGCTGCGACCAGCGCAGCAGCGTGGCCAGCCAGCTGTCCATGCGCGAGGCCGACCAGCGATAGCTGTACAGCACGATCGCCCAGACCGCGCCCATCACCACGGCGACCAGGCCCAGCACCATCACCAGCCGGCCGGCGACCGCCGCGACCGTGTCGTAGGCCTCGCCCAGCACCCAGCCCGGGGCCAGGAACAGCACCGCCCACGACAGACTGGCGATGCCACTGGCCTGGATGTAGCGCGACATCGGCATGTTCATCATGCCGGCGATGGCCGGCACGAAGGGACGGATCGCGCCGACATACCGCGCCACCAGGATGCTCTTGAAAGCATTGCGGCGGAACATCGTCTCGCCGCGGTCGAGCAGCTGCGGGTATTTGCTGAAAGGCCAGAAACCCCGCAGACGATCGCCCCAGCGCCGGCCCACCCAGTAACTCAGGCCATCGCCAGCGAAGGCGCCCAGCGCCGCGCACGCCACCGCATAGGGACCGGAAATCTGGCCAAGGCCGATGAACACGCCCACCGCGAACAGCAGCGGCAACGCCGGCACGATCGCGCCCAGCACGATGACCGCATCGCAGAAGGCAATGAGGAAGATGACCGCACCGGCAAGCACGGGGTGAGCTGAGATCCACGCAAGCGTGGCATCGATCCATGACGAGTCCATCGCCCGATTATAGAGGTGTGAAGGTGACTGACTGCCGGCCAAGGCCGGTCAATGTCGGACATCTGCAGTGATCGCAGGCGATCACGCGCCTAGAATGGCGCGATGAACCGCGCCCCCGATCCCGCCCCGCACGCCCTCAAAGCCGACAGCTTCGGCCGCATCCTGCTGATCGAGCAGGACGGCCATCGTTTTGTCCGCCGCGACCTGGAGGCCACCCCGTGGTGGCTGCGGCTGCCGGCGTGGTGGCTGGCCCGGCGTGAAGCGCGCGCGCTGGCGCACCTGGACGGCATGGCCGACACTCCGGCGCTACTGGCCTGGAACGGCCGCTGGCTGGACCGCAGCTTCATGGCCGGCGATGCGATGTACCAGCGCCCGCCGCGCGGCGACCTGGCCTACTTCCGTGCCGCGCGTCGGTTGTTGCAGCGCGTGCATCGGCATGGCATCGCGCACAACGACCTGGCCAAGGAAGCCAACTGGCTGGTGCGCGAGGACGGTTCGCCGGCCCTGATCGATTTCCAGCTGGCGGTGATCGGCAACCCGCGCTCGCGCTGGATGCGCCTGCTGGCGCGCGAAGATCTGCGCCACCTGCTCAAGCACAAGCGCATGTACTGTCGTGAACAGCTCACCCCGGTCGAGAAGCGCCTGCTCAAGCGCACCTCGTGGGTGCGCGATCTGTGGTTCCGTACCGGCAAGCCGGTGTACCGCTTCGTTACGCGGAAGATCCTGCACTGGGAAGACAACGAGGGGCAGGGCCCCAAGCCGTGAGGACGCCGGGGGTGAGCGTGGTGCCGCTGGACGCCGGCAACGTGCTGCCTGCGCAGCTGCCCGGCGCCGACTTCGTACACGCCTGCCAGGCGGCAGCGCCGCGCGCGCGACGTTCGGCGTTGCAGGCCTACCAGGACATGGCCGCGACGGTGCCGGGCTGGTTCGATGGGCTGATGGCCATACGCAACGGCGGCATGCGCCTGCTCGGCATGAAGGATTTGGGCTCGCTGCGTGCGGTGCCCGACAGCGTTGATCCACGGCCGGGTGACCGGCTCGGCATCTTCACCGTGCAGCTGTGCACGCCCGATGCGATCGTGCTGGAAGATGACGACCGCCACCTGCGCGTGCAGCTGGCGCTGCAATGGCGTGGCGATCTGCTGGAGATCGCCACGGTGGTGCACACCCATAACGCGTTTGGGCGGCTGTACATGCTGCCGGTCGCGCCGGTGCATCGATGGATCGTGCCGCGTCTGTTGCGGCGGCAGGTACGCACCTACGCGGGGTGACGCCACTTCACGGTGTCACCGGCACCACCTGCTGACCGATGAAATTTCGCTTGGCATCAAAGTCATAGCCGATCTGCAGTTGCCCTTCGTTGGCGCAGGCGTGGCAGTCACGCAGCGGCGTGCGATACAGCAGACGGACGCCGCCGCCGTCCAGCGGCGTGCTGCCAGCCGCCTGCGCCGGTGCGAAGGGCGTCGCCTGCGGATGGGCCTGCAACAGCGCCTGCACGCCGGGATCGGCACGCAGGGCATCGTCCCATTGCACGGTGTCCACATCGATGCGCGTGCCGCTTGCATCGATGAGGCGCGTGCCTTCATTGGTGTTGGCGCGGAACGGATACGCCACCGTGGCCACGCCGATGCCGTCGTGTTCATGCCAGGCGGTAACGAAGGCAAGTTCGCCGCCACTGGACAGCTGCTCGGCGGCACGCACTGCATCGGGGCCGGCGCCACCGCTCTGCATCGCCTTGATCAGGCAGTCGCGGGACGCGGCGGCCTCGCCCTGGCGACAGCTGTTCAGATCGCCACTCCATACCACCGCCCGGCTCCAGCGCACTGCGCCGTCGGCAGGCGGCGTTGGGGCGGCGGCAGTCGCGCCGTTGGACATGATCGGGGCAGGAGCGGAGGAATCGCCCTGGCAGGCCGTGGTCATCAGGAGCAGGCCTAGGACAGGCAGCAGGCAACGGGAACGGCGCATGGCAAGTACCTCGCAGCGGTGACCGGAGGACACTATCGTCAAGAAGCGGTGAACTCTGCGTGGGCGCGGCATACTGCCCCATCAACGATTGCGCAGGAGCAACGGACAATGGCCAGTCTGCAAGGCAAGACCCTCTTCATTACCGGCGCCTCGCGCGGCATCGGCCTGGCCATCGCCCTGCGCGCGGCGCGCGACGGTGCCAACGTGGCCATCGCGGCCAAATCGGCGGTGCCCAATCCGAAGCTGCCCGGCACCATCCACAGCGCCGTCGAAGCAGTCACCGCTGCCGGTGGCCAGGGCCTGGCACTGAAGTGCGACATCCGCGAGGAAGACCAGGTGCGCGCGGCGGTCGCCGCGACGGTGGACACCTTTGGCGGCATCGACATTCTGGTCAACAACGCCAGCGCGATCTGGCTGCGTGGCACGCTGGATACCCCGATGAAGCGCTTCGACCTGATGCAGCAGGTCAATTCGCGCGGCAGCTTCCTGTGCGCGCAGGCCTGCCTGCCATATCTGCTGCAGGCGCCCAACCCGCACATCCTCACCCTGGCGCCGCCGCCAAGCCTGGACCCGAAATGGTGGGGTCCGCATACCGGCTACACGCTGGCCAAGATGGGCATGAGCTTCGTCACCCTGGGCCTGGCCGCCGAGTTCGGGCCCCAGGGCGTGGCGGTCAACGCGTTGTGGCCACGCACGATCATCGCCACCGATGCGGTCAACATGATTCCCGGCGTGGATATCAACGGCTGCCGCACGCCGCAGATCCTGGCCGATGCCGCGCACGCGGTGCTGACCCGCGATGCGGCCGGTTTCAGCGGGCAGTTCCTGCTTGATGACGAGGTACTGGCGCAGGCCGGTATCACCGACCTGAGCGGCTACGCGGTGGATCCGTCGCGACCGCTGCTGCCCGATCTGTTCCTGGATTGAGCCTGCGGCAGCGTCGCAGGGCCCGGTCGTCGACAAAGGCTGCACGCGCAACTGCTACTGTGCGTGCCCCCTTTTGTCTGGTCTGTTGAATGTCCCATCGCAAACGAAGTGCATCGCTCGCCGCCGCCATCGCCGTCATCGGCCTGCTCGGCGCCTGCAGCAAAGGCCCCTCGCACGCCGCCGATACCGAGGGCGTTGAGAAGGTGAATGCTTACGTCGCGTGTTTCAACGCGGTGGAGCAGCCCATCCACGAGGGCTTCCAGCAGTACACCGGCTGGATGCAGGATCCGAAGGCGGGCCCGACCGGCAAGGAGACGCACGTGCGCGGGCCGGGCATGGTGCTGTCGCACCGCGTCGCGCTGTGCAATGAACCGATGGTGGCGGCGCTGGCGATGACGCCGGCCGATGCCGCGCTGGATGCGCCTGCGCGCGCCTACCAGCAGCGCTTCGTTGACCTGTACGCGCTGATCGAACAGACCGACCGCTACTACACCCGCGAGGATTACCTGCGCGACGACCACGCTGGCATGCGCACCCAGCACGGCCCGCTGATGCAGGCCTACATGGCCTTCTTCGATGCCAGCGATGCGCTGGATGCCGCGCTGGAGAAGCGCGAAGACGAACGTCGTCACGCCCAGCTGAAGGAGATCGAGGCGGCCGAAGGGCGCTCGGCGGCGTATTACCAGCTCAAGATCGTCGGCGATGCCAAGCAGCTGGTGGCGCTGTTGACGGCCGATACGCCGGACCTGGCCCTCGCCCGCACCCAGCTGGCCGCCTTCCAGGCCCTGCTGAAGCAGGCCCAGGACGACAAGATCGGCAAGGGCGATGCGATGTGGGGTCACCTGGAGCGCGCTGCCGATGGGCTGGCCCGTGATGCCGGGCGTCGCGTGGACCGCCTGCAGGAAAACAAGCCACTCACCCGCAGCGAGCAGATCCTGATGCAGGGCGGTGGCCGCATCGGCAACCCGCAGGGCTCGGCCGAAGCGGTGACCGACAGCTACAACGATCTGGTCGACGCCAGCAACCAGCTGTCGCGATAAGTCGCAGCGCCACGTCGCTGTCGGCGACGACGGCGTCAACGCGGCGGGTCGGTGAACGCCCCGCCGCGCGCCTGCCTGCAGGGCTCAGGCGTTGAACACCGGCGGCAGTTTTTCCCCGCAATGGCGGCAATGCAGCGCATCCGGCTCGTGTCCTTCCAGCCCACAGTGCGGGCAGCCGCGTGCATCACGCCGCGCGGCGTGCTCGGCCTCGCGCATGGTGCTGGCCAGTTCGGCGGTGTAGATGCCGGTGGGCACGGCGATGATGCTGTAGCCGATCAGGATCAGTACCGAGGTGACGAAGCGGCCCAGCACGGTCTGCGGCACGATGTCGCCAAAGCCCACCGTGGCCATCGTCACCACTGCCCAGTACATGCTGCTGGGAATGCTGGTGAAGCCGTGGTTGGGGCCTTCGATCACGTACATCAGGGTGCCGGCGATGATCGTGATGGTGACCACCGTGAACAGGAACAGCAGCACCTTGCGGCGGCTGCGCCACAGCGATTCCATCAACACGCCGCTCTCTTCGATGTAGCGGGTCAGCTTGAGGATGCGGAACACGCGCAGGATGCGCAGCGCGCGCACCACCAGCAGGCTCTGCGCACCGGGAATGAACAGGGACAGGTAGGTGGGCAGGATCGAGGCCAGGTCGATGATCCCCCAGACGCTGAAGGCGTAGCGCAGCGGGCGCTTGACCACCGCCAGGCGCAGCACGTATTCGGCGGTGAACAGGATCGTGAAGCCCCACTCGACCACGTACAGCCAGTCGGCGTGGGCGATGTGGAAGCGCTGCACACTGTCGAACATGACCACCAGCACGCTGGCGATGATCGCGTAGACCAGCAGCAGGTCGAAATTGCGCGAGGGCCGGGTGTCGTGGCGGTAGATGATGTCGAACCAGGTCCGGCGCCAGCCGGTCTCGGTCGCGGGATTGAGCTGGGGGGCACTGAACGGTCGCATGGGCGCATTGTGCCCCAGCCGGTGGAAGCGCGAGAATGGGCTTTCCCTGACCACCCTGACTGCCATGACCGCCGCCGCCGCCGATCCGCTCCTGTCCCTGTCGCATTACTACCTGCCGGTCTACAAACCGCGCCAGGTGGTGCTCGAACGCGGCCAGGGCGCGCGCGTCTGGGACAACCAGGGCCGTGAGTTCATCGACCTGGCCGCCGGCATCGCCGTGTGCGGCCTGGGCCACAACGACCCGGACCTGACCGCCGCACTGATCGAGCAGGCCGGCAAGCTGTGGCACACCAGCAATGTGTTCTACAGCGAGCCGCCGCTGCGCCTGGCCGAAGAACTGGTCACTTCCTCGCGCTTTGCCGAGCGGGTGTTCCTGTGCAATTCCGGTGCAGAAGCCAACGAAGTGGCGATCAAGCTGGTGCGCAAGTGGGCCTCCTCGCAGGGCCGTCCCGCCCATCAGCGGGTGATCGTGACTTTCCGCGGCAGCTTCCACGGCCGCACCCTGGCCGCGGTGACCGCCACTGCCCAGCCCAAGTACCAGGAAGGCTACGAGCCGCTGCCCGGTGGCTTCCGCTACGTCGATTTCAATGATGAGGTGCAGCTGGAAACCGCGATGGCCGCCGGCGACGTGGCCGCGGTCATGCTCGAGCCGATCCAGGGCGAGGGCGGGGTGATGCCGGCCAAGCCGGGCTTCATGCAGCGCATCCGCGCTTTGTGCGACCAGCACGACGCGCTGATGGTGCTCGACGAGATCCAGGTCGGCATGGGCCGCACCGGCACCCTGTTCGCGCACTGGCAGGACAACATCAAGCCGGACATCGTGACCCTGGCCAAGGCGCTGGGCGGCGGTTTCCCGATCGGCGCGATGCTGGCCGGTCCCAAGGTGGCCGAGGTGATGCAGTTCGGCGCGCACGGCACCACCTTCGGCGGCAATCCGCTGGCCGCGGCGGTGGCGCGCGTGGCACTGCGCAAGTTGTCCTCGCCGGAGATCGCGCACAACGTCAGCCGCCAGTCGCAGGCGCTGCACGATGGGCTGGGCCGGATCAACGACGAGTTCAAGGTGTTCAGCCAGGTTCGTGGCCGCGGCCTGATGCTGGGCGCGGTGCTGGACCGGGACTTCGCCGGCCAGGCCGGGGCGATCCTGGACCATGCCGCCGAACACGGCCTGCTGACCCTGCAGGCCGGTCCGGACGTGCTGCGCTTCGTGCCGGCGCTGAACATCACCGATGAAGAGATCGCCGAGGGCCTGAAGCGCCTGCGCGCCGCGGTGCAATCCTTCATCGCCTCGCGGTAGAGCCGACCGTTGGTCGGCTGCTGTTGTCTTTGGGCGAACGCAGCCGGCCAACGGTCGGCTCTACGCCAGCCCGTAGCGCTTCAACACCTTGCCGATACTGCGGCTGTCGGTCGCCGTTTCCGCGTGCAACCCTGCCTGCCGCGCACCGCGTACGTTGACGAACAGGTCATCGATGAACAGCGTGCGCTCGGCGCGTGCGCCAAGCAGCGTCATGGCCTGCACGAACACGGCCGGGTCCGGTTTGCGTCCACCGAGCGCGCCGCTGCACAGGATGCGCCCGTTCAAGGCCTCGGCCAGGGTGGGGAGGATGCGCGGGATGGTCTGGGCCATGAGCGCGCCGTTGTTGGTCAGGATGGCGATCGGCAGCTCACGCGCGATGCGCTCGATGCGTTCGATCACGCCTGCCTGCGGCGATGAGGCGGCAATGCGTGCGTCCTGCCATTGCGCGACGCTCACCGTGGTATCCAATGCAGCACCCAGTTGCTGCAGATACAGCGCGCTGTCCAGCCCGGCATCATGCTGTTGCTCCAGCCCACTGTCGAACAACGCCGCCTGCACCTGTGCGGCGCTGCGGCCGGTGCTGGCGGCAAGGTGACGCACGCGCAGGTGGCGCGCATGGCGCACCAGCACCCCATCGAAATCCAGCAGCAGGCAGTCCACGGCAACCGGCATCGGCAACATTCGTCCAGGTCCAGCGTCGACCGTAACCCACTCCGGGTGACCGCTGCGACATCGCGTCGCAGGTGGGCGGCCAAGCGGCTGTCTAGAATCTCCGGACTGATTGTTGGAGATCGCCGTGAAACTGCTTGCCCCCGTGTTGCTCGCCGGCCTGATGCTGGCCCCGGCTGCCCATGCCCGCGTGTGCGCGGTCAACATCGACAGCACCGACCAGATGAGCTTCAGCCAGAAGGAGATCAAGGTCGGCGCGGACTGCACGCAGGTGAAGCTGACCCTGCGCCACACCGGCAAGCTGGCCGCCACCGCGATGGGCCACAACTGGGTGCTGACCCGCAGCGCGGATTACCAGCCGGTGGCGATGGCCGGCATGCGCATGACCCCGGCCGACAGCTACCTGCCCAAGGGCGATGCACGGGTGCTGGCACATACGGCGGTGATCGGCGGCGGGCAGAGCACCAGCGTCACCTTCGCCACGGCCAAGCTGGCCAAGGGCGGTGACTACACGTTCTTCTGCTCGTTCCCGGGCCACTTCGCGATGATGAAGGGCCGATTCGTTTTCGGCTGAGGCGTAGCTGCCGGGATGGCATGGGTAGAGCCACCCCATGGGTGGCTGCACGCAATGCCGAATCCTGATCGAACAGCAGCCACGCATGGCGTGGCTCTACCGTGGTCGGATTGCACGGGTAGAGTCACCCCATGGGTGGCTGCATGCAATGCCGGATCGAACAGCAGCCACGTATGGCGCGGCGCTACCGTCGCAGGGGCTCAGCCCTTGACCACCTTGAACGCCTCGCGTGCCGCGTCGAGGGTTGCGTCGATGATGCTGTCATCGTGCGCGCTGGACATGAACCCGGCTTCGTACGCCGACGGCGCCAGAAACACGCCGCGCTCGAGCATCGCGTGGAAGAAGGTGTTGAATGCCGGGATGTCGCAGGACGTTGCCTGCGCATAGGTCTCCACTTTCTGGTCGGTGAAGAACAGCCCGAACATGCCCCCGACCTGATTGGTGGTCACCGCCACGCCGGCGTCGGCGGCGGCGGCTTCCAGGCCGGCGCACAGGCGCGCGCTGGCGGCGCCCAGGCGGTCGTGGAAACCCGGTGCCTGCACCAGCTCCAGCATCGCCAGGCCGGCCGCCATCGCCACCGGATTGCCGCTGAGCGTACCGGCCTGGTAGATCGGGCCGGCCGGGGCGATCTGCGACATCAGGTCGGCACGGCCACCATAGGCGCCCACCGGCATGCCGCCGCCGATGATCTTGCCGAAGGTGGTCAGGTCCGGGGTGATGCCGTAGTACGCCTGCGCACCGCCGAGGGCGACGCGGAAACCGGTCATCACTTCGTCGAAGATCAGCAGCGCGCCGTACTGCGTGCACAGCGCGCGCAGGTGCTGCAGGTAGCCCTCGCGCGGCGGGATGCAGTTGGCGTTGCCGACCACCGGTTCGATGATCAGGCCGGCGATGTGCTCGCCCTGTTCGGCGAACAGCGCGGTGGCCGCGTCGACATCGTTGTAGGGCAGGGTGAGCGTGAGCTCGCTCAGGCCGGCCGGCACGCCCGGCGAGGTCGGTACGCCCAGGGTCAGCATGCCGCTGCCGGCCTTGACCAGGAACGAGTCGCCGTGGCCGTGGTAGCAGCCTTCGAACTTGACGATGCGGTTGCGGCCGGTGGCGCCGCGCGCCAGGCGGATCGCCGACAGCGTCGCTTCGGTGCCGGAGTTGACCATGCGCACCATCTCGCATGACGGGATCAGGCGGGTGAGGGTGTCAGCCATCACCACTTCGGCTTCGCACGGCGCGCCGAAGGACAGGCCGTTGTTGATCGCGTGCTTGACCGCCTGGCGCACGCTGGCATGGTTGTGGCCAACGATCATCGGGCCCCACGAACCCACGTAGTCGATGTAGCGGTTACCGTCGACGTCGTACAGATACGGGCCATCGGCCCGCTCCACGAAGAACGGCTCGCCACCGACCGACTTGAACGCGCGCACCGGCGAGTTGACGCCGCCCGGTAGAAGCTTCTGGGCGCGGGTGAACAGGGCGTGGGACTGGTCGTGGTTCATGGGGTGTCCTGGGTATTACGGGAACTGGGCGAGGAAGGCGCGCTGGGTGGCGACCGGGTCGGCGGCGGCGAACACGCTGCTGACCACGGCGACCAGATCGGCACCGGCCTCGATGATGGGTCCGACATTGTCCGGGCTCAGCCCGCCGATCGCCACCCGCGGCACGCCCAGTGCGGCGCTTTGCCGCAGCAGGTCGACGGTGGCGCGGCTGGAAGTGACCTTGGTGGTGGTCGGGAAGAACGCGCCGAAGGCCACGTAGCTGGCTCCGGCGGCCACGGCCCGTTCGGCATTGGCCAGCTGGTCGTAGCAGGACGCGCCGATGACGGCCTCCGGCCCGAGCAGGGCACGCGCGGCGCCGATGTCGCCATCGGTACCGCCCAGGTGCACGCCGGCAGCGCCCACGGCCTGGGCCAGCAGCGGGTCGTCGTTGATGATCAGCGGCACCCCGTGCTGGGCGCACAGCGACTGCAGGGCGATGGCCTGGGCCTGTTTCAACGCCGTGTCGGCAGTCTTGTTGCGGTACTGCAGCCAGGTCGCCCCGGCGGCGAGCAGCGGCGCGGTGCGCGCCAGCAGCCGCGCAGTGTCGGGCTCGTCAGGCGTGATCAGGTAGACGCCACGCGGGCGTGCAGGGGAGGCTGAAGCAGGATTCATCGGTGGCTACCGGTAGCACGACGGGAGTGGGACAATGGCCATCGCCAGTTCTTGTCCAACCGTGATTATCCAATGACCGACGCCACCGCCACCACTTTCCGCACCTGGATGTGCGTTGTCTGCGGCTTCCTGTACAGGGAAGAAGAGGGCTTGCCGGAAGAAGGCATCGCGCCGGGCACCCGCTGGGAAGACATTCCCGATACGTGGACCTGCCCGGATTGCGGCGTGACCAAGGACGATTTCGAGATGGTCGAGGTCGATTGAGGGCAGCCGTGTAAATCCTTGGCCTGCAAGGGAAAGCAGCCAAGCGTGGCTCGGCGCTACGCGCCCAACGTCCCGGTCCCCCGGTAGTGCCGAGCCGCGCTCGGCAACCGAATCCCTCAATGCAACCGTGGCGCCCGTCCGCCGATCTCTACCAGCTGCTCGCGCACCCACTGCGCGTCGGTGGCCTGCCCATTGCGCTGCAGGTACAGCGCCAGATCGCGGTGCGCGCCGGCCTGGTAGTCCAGGTGCAGGTAGGCCAGGCCCCGATCGCGCAGGGCGTCGTCCTGTTCCGGCGCTAGCTTGAGCAGGCGATCGGCGCTGCGCGCGGCGCGGTCCCATTCGCCGCGTTCCACGTACACGCCGTGCAGGTTGCGCAGCATGCGCATCAGGATCGCGCGCGCCGGCGCTGCATCCAGAATCTGCGCCAGCACATGGTCGTCCGGGGTTTCCCCGCCCAGGTGCGAGCGCGCGCGCTCGCGCAGTTCTTCCACATCCAGCGGGCGCCCGCCGTTGAACGGGTCCATCACCAGCATTCCGTCATCGACCGGCAGCCGGACCAGGAAATGCCCCGGGAAGGACACCCCGTCCAGCGGAATGCCGAGCCGGCGCGCGACTTCCATCTGCACCAGCGCCAGCGAGATCGGGTTGCCCAGGCGGCGTTCGAATACCTGGTTGAGATAGCTGTTGCGCGGGTCGTAATACTCGCCGTGGTCGCCGCCGTAGCCGAGTTCGTCGAACAGATGGCGGTTGACCGCGGCGATCTTCAGCGGCCAATGCTCGATCGTGTCCACCTCGGTGCGCAGGTGGTCGGCATGGCTCTGCAGCAGCGCGTCGTAGACCTTCGGGTCCAGGTCGGGGTACTCGTCGCGGGCAATCAGCAGCGCGGTGGGCAACAGCGGCAACGCCTCGTCGTCCAGCTCGGCCAGTGAATCCCACGTCGGCAATGTCATCTGCCCCTGCATGGCTACAGACTGGCGACAAACGCAACCGGTTTCAAGGGCTTCAGCGCCGGATCACGCCCGCCGGTAGAGCCGACCGTTGGTCGGCTGAGCGGGAGCGTTGAGGAGGGCCAGGGGCGGCCGACCAACGGTCGGCTCTACCCCGGGCGGGGGCGCGGTGTCAGCGGTCGGCGATGCCTGGGCCGAAGGTGATCTCGGTGCCGTCCTTCAGGCCGAGCTTTTCGGCCTGGCCGGCGTTGAGTTCGAGCACGTAGCGGGCCGGGCCGCTGCTGGGATAGGGCGGGCAGCGGTCGCCGGCCGAACACGGCGGCACGTCGCGCTGCTGGCTGACGAGGTGGCGCTGGTCGTCGAAGTACAGGATGTCCAGTGCGATCTTCGTGTTCTTCATCCAGTACGCCTGCAGCTCTTCGCGCTCGTGCAGGAAGAGCATGCCGTGGTCGGCGGGCATCTGGTCGCGGAACATCAATCCGCGTGCGCGGCTGGCGTCATCGGTGGCCAGTTCCACCTGGTAACGGGCACCGCCCAGTTCCACCCAGTGGCGGGCGCCGGTGCTGGCGCAGCCGGTCAGGGACATCAGGAGCAGCAGTGGCAGCAGGCGGATCAACGACATCGGGTCTACCTCGGAAGGAAAAAAGGCCGGCCATCGCTGGCCGGCCACGGAATCAGAACACCTTGGGCGGCTGTCCGCCGACGATCACCACATCGGCCGGGCGCCGGGCGAACAGGCCCACGCTGACCACGCCGGGCAGCTGGTTGAGCTCGCGCTCCAGCTTGACCGGATCGGTGATCTCCAGGTGGTGGATGTCCAGGATCGCATTGCCGTTGTCGGTGACCACGCCTTCGCGCCAGGCCGGCTGGCCGCCGGTCATTTCCATGATCCGGCGCGCGATCAGGCTGCGTGCCATCGGGATCACTTCCACCGGCAGCGGGAAGCGGCCCAGCACCGGCACCTGCTTGCTCGGGTCGATGATGCACACGAAGCGCTCGCTGGCCTCGGCGATGATCTTCTCGCGGGTCAGCGCGGCGCCGCCGCCCTTGATCAGGCACTTGTTGCCGTCGCACTCGTCGGCACCGTCCACGTACAGCGACAGGTTGCCGGTGTGGTTGAGTTCCATCACCTCGATGCCGTGCGACTTCAGCTGGGCGGTGCTCTGCTCCGAGCTGGACACGGTGCCCTTGATGCGGTGCTTGATACGGGCCAGGCCGTCGATGAAGTAGGCGACGGTGGAGCCGGTGCCGACCCCGACGATCATGCCGTCTTCGACGTATTCCAGGGCTTTTTCGGCAGCCAGGCGCTTGGCTTCGGACATGGCGGGAAACTCTTGAGGGAAAAGGGGATCAGTGTTTTTCCAGCGACAGCAGCAGCTTCCACTGCGCTGCGGTCACCGGCAGGATCGAGAGACGGTTGCCGCGCGCGGTCAGCGGGAAACCTTCACCCAGCGCATCGGCATGCAGCTTGATCTCGTCCAGTGAAATGGTGTCGCGCAGTTTGCGCTCGAAGGCCACGTCCACCAGCATCCAGCGCGGTTCTTCGCGGGTGGCCTTGGGGTCGTAGTAGTCGGATTTCGGGTTGAACTGGGTATCGTCCGGGTAGGCCTCGCTGGCCACGGTGGCGATCCCCACGATGCCCGGCACCTTGGTGTTGGAGTGGTAGAACAGCACCCCATCGCCGACCTTCATGCCGTCGCGCATGAAGTTGCGCGCCTGGTAGTTGCGCACGCCATTCCAGGGCTCACGGCCCACGCGCTGCAGATCATCGATGGAAAAGGCGTCCGGTTCGGACTTCATCAGCCAGTAGCGCTTGCGTGCGGTCATCCGTCTATCTGTCTATCGCGGGAGGTACCGGCCATCGGCCGGCACGGGAACAAGGGTGGTCGCTTCGGTGCAGATCGCATCCACCGCGACGTCCCAGGGCTGCACCGGCAGGTCATCGACCTGCTGGACCGAGAAGCCGACCCCGACCAGCCACGGCGGGGCCGGGCGCTGGTGGCGGAATGCGAAGCTGCGATCATACCAGCCGCCTCCCATCCCAAGGCGGCGGCCCAGCGCATCGAAGCCGACCAGTGGGGCGACCACCAGCGCCATCTGCTCCGGGGCCAGCGTGGCCTCGGGCGCGAGATCGGGTTCGGGAATGCCGTAGCGGTTGCTGGTCAGTGGCTGGCCGGGGCGCCAGGGCGCAAACCGCAGGGTGTCGCCGGCCAGGATCGGCAGGCAGTACTGCAGCGCTGGCGGCAACTGCATCTGCCAGCGGTGCAGCGCGATCTCGCCATCTATCGCCCAGTAGCCGGCAACGAAGCCCTGGGTGGGTGCGAACGGAAGCTGGAGCAGGCCTTCGGCCAGTTGCTCGGCCGCGGCCAGGCGCTGCGCGGCGGGGATGTCTCGGCGGCGTTGGCGCAACTGCTGGCGCAGTGCGGAGCGCGGGTCGGTCATGCCTGGGTCCGGGGCGTGGTGCGGGCGCGGATAAAACAAGAGCGACGTCCCGAAGGGGCGTCGCTCTTGCAGGAAGACTGCATTCTCCGCGGTGACGATGCGTGCGAAACGACCTTGAACCCGGGGTTCAAGTGGGTACGCTGGGACTCCTTCGGGCTTCCCGCTACAAGGCGGACTTGCACTCCCGGCGCCGTCGCGCACCCGTGGTCGTAATTAAGGGACAAGGCGAATGTTTGCACACGCCGTCGTTCACAGCAGAGAACGCGTCGCCATTATAGCCAAGCACGCGCCGGGCGATAGGCCGTTCGTCGGTCCGATTGCAGGGGAATTCAGATCGATGACGACGATGCGATGGCCGCGTGCAATGAAACATCGCGTGGAACACCGTAGAGCCGACCGTTGGTCGGCTTGCCCACACCGCACGTGCCAATGACCCCGGTAGAGCCGACCGTTGGTCGGCTGCTCACGCCCCGTCGATCGCCCGGTCCAGCCGCCGGTTCAGATCGGCCAGCGTCTGCTGCAGGGCGACGGCTTGGCGCGCATGTTCATCGCGCAGCTGCTGCAGTTCGTGGGCCAGGTTCAACGCGGCCAGCACGGCCACCCGGTCCACGGCAGCCATCCGGTTGCTGCCGCGGATCTCGCGCATCTTCGCGTCCAGCAGGCGCGCGGCGGCGGTGAGGATCTCGCGTTCCTCCGCGCCCACGCCCACGGTGTATTCACGGTCCAGGATGCGGACACTGACCGGTTCGGTCTGGCTCATGTGTGCTGCTCCAGGGACTTGAGGCGGGTGATCATCGCTTCGACCCGGGAGCGGGCCTGTTCGTTCTTGGCCAGCAGCTGGGAGCGCTCGGCCACCAGTTGTTCCTGCTGGTGGCGCAGGCTGCGGTTTTCCTCGGCCAGGCGCTGGTTGCGCTCCAGCAACGCCTCCACCCGGGCGGCGAAGGCCTGCAATTGGGTGATGGCGTCGGAAGGTTCCATGACCGGCACGATAGGCAAGGGCGGTGGAGGCGGTCAAGCGAATAATGACGGGGCCTGCGGCGGCTGGCTCCCGGTCCCTGTCGGCAGCGCCCCGGGCGGCGATCACGACCCGATGCGGGCGGGCGGATTGCTACACTGTGAGGCTGCCAGAGCGCCGCCCACCGGGGCTGCTGGCACCTTTTTCCGATCGAGCCCCAAGATGACCGAACTTCCGAGTGTCGATGACGTAAACCAGGCCAGCCAGGCGTTGGGCCTGGGCGCCACTGCCGCTGAACTGCATGGTGGCCTGTGCGGCTGGCTGTCCGCGGGCGGTGCGCCGGTGCGTGAATGGCCGGCGCGGGTGCTGGCCGACGACAACCTGCCGCTGCCGACCGACGGCGACGCGCTGTCGCGCCTGCTGAGCGCCAGCGTGGCGCAGCTGGAGGATCGCGACTTCGCCTTCGAACTGCTGCTGAGCGATGACGCCGATACCGCCGCGCAGGCCGATGCGCTGTTCACCTGGGCGCGTGCGTTCCTGGGCGGCTTCGGTCTGGGCGCGGGCGGTCAGCGTCCGCCGCTGTCCGAAGAGGGCGAAGAAGCCCTGAGCGACCTGGCCAAGCTGGCCCAGGCCTCCAGCGAAGACTTCGAAAGCGGCAACGATGACGACGAAGACGCGCTGGCCGAGATCGAAGAGTTCGTCCGCGTGGCGGTCCTGCTGCTGCACGGCGACTGCGTGATGGCGGCACGTCACCGGCAGCGCCTGAACTGAGATGGATATCCGGCAGCTGACCGGCATCTCCGCCGCCGAATACGCCCGTCGCCGCCGCCAGTTGATGGAGATGGCCGGCGACGATGCGATCCTGGTGCTGCCGGCCGCGTCCGAGCGGGTGCGCAGCCTGGACACGCATTATCCGTTCCGCCAGGACTCCGATTTCTGGTACCTCAGCGGCTTCCCGGAGCCGGACGCGGTGCTGGTGCTGATCCCGGGCCGGCGCCATGGCGAGGTGATCCTGTTCTGTCGCGAGCGCGATGCCGGTCGCGAGGCCTGGGATGGCGCGCGCGCCGGCCAGGAAGGCGCGGTGTCGCAGTACGGGATGGACGATGCGTACCCGATCGACGATCTGGACGAGATCCTGCCCGGGCTGCTGGAAGGGCGCTCGCGGGTGTACTACCACTTCGGGCGCGATGCAGACTTCGACCTCAAGCTGATCGGCTGGGTCAACCAGGTACGCGCGCAGGTCCGCCACGGCGCGCAGCCGCCGCATGAATTCCTGGAACTAGGGCACCTGCTGCACGAGCAGCGGCTGTTCAAGTCCAGTGCCGAGATCGCGTTGATGCAGCGTGCTGCCGACATCAGCGTGCAGGCGCACGCGGTGGCGATGCGCGTGGCCCGGCCGGGCATCCACGAGTACGAGCTGCAGGCCGATCTGGAACGGGAGTTCCGCGCCAACGATGCGTGCGCGGCCTACAGCAGCATCGTGGGCACCGGCGCCAACGGCTGCATCCTGCATTACCGCGACAACAGCGCGCGTTCGCGCGATGGCGACCTGGTGCTGATCGATGCCGGTGCCGAGTACCGCGGCTACGCCAGCGACATCACCCGCACCTTCCCGGTGAACGGCCGTTTCAGTGCGGAGCAGCGCGCGCTGCACGACCTGGTCGGCGCGGCGCAGGCGGCGGCGCTGGCCCAGGCGCACCCGGGCAATGCCTATGAGGCTGGTCACCTGGCCGCGGTGCAGACCCTGACCGAAGGCCTGCTGCGGCTGGGACTGCTGAAGGGCACGTTGGAAGAGAACATCGCCGAAGGTCACTACCAGCGTTTCTACCGGCACAAGACCGGCCACTGGCTGGGTCTGGACGTGCACGACGTCGGCGATTACCGCCTGGCCGGCGACTCGCGCATGCTGGAGCCGGGCATGGTGTTCACGATCGAGCCGGGCCTGTACGTGTCCGCTGACGACCGCAGCGTGGAAGCGCGTTGGCGCGGCATCGGCATCCGTACCGAGGACGACGTGTTGATCACCGAGGACGGCCACCGGGTGCTGACCGCGGCGTTGGCGCGCAGCGCCGATGAGATTGAAGAGGCGATGGCCTCGCGCTGACGGCACTACCGGGCGTGTTCGCGGTTCCTGCGCGCGGGTAGAGCCACCCACACATTACCCCAGTAGAGCCACCCCACGGGTGGCTGCGAACCACCTGCACATGACCCCGGTAGAGCCACCCCATGGGTGGCTGCGCGCGATGCCGGATTCAGGAGCGGCCCACCCATGGGGTGGCGCTACGCGGGTCATGCGGCACGGTGGTCCCGGCAACTGGCCGGGACCCATCCCTCAATCGGCGGCCGCGAATGCCGGGCGGGTCAGGTTGTCGGCGTCGGCCTCGGTGCACAGCACCTCGTCTTCGATGCGGATGCCGCCGTAGGGCCGGAAGAAATCGACCCGCGCCCAGTCGATGCTGTCGCCGTTGCCGGCCTGCTTCACTTCGTCCAGCAGCATGTCGATGAAGTACACGCCCGGCTCGATGGTGACCACCATCCCCGGTTCCAGCACGCGGGTCAGGCGCAGGTAGGGGTGGCCCTGCGGGCGCTCGATGCGGCCGCCGCGGTCGCTGGCGGCGAAGCCGGCGACGTCGTGCACCTGCAGGCCGATCAGGTGGCCCAGCCCGTGCGGGAAGAAGGCTGCGCTGACGCCGGTGGCCAGCGCCGCTTCCGGCGACACCTTGAGCACGCCGAAGTCCTTGAGGATGCCCATCAGCGACAGGTGCGCGTCCACGTGCAGCTGCTTGTAGTCCACGCCGGCCCGTACGCCGGCCGCCATCTGCTGCTGGGCGGCGTCGACCGCGTCGATCATCGCCTGGAACTCGTCGTGCCCGGCGGCCGCGTAGGTGCGGGTGATGTCGCTGGCGTAGCCGTAGGCACTGGCACCGGCATCGATCAGGAAGCTGCGCAGCGGCGTCGGTGCGCTGCGGCCGAGGTCGGTGTAATGCAGCACGGCGGCATGTTCGTTGAGACCGATGATGTTGCCGTAGGGCAACTCATTGGCGTCCTGGCCGACCGCGGCGCAGTAGGCCATGTGGATCTCGAACTCGCTGGCGCCGGCACGGAACGCGGCGTCGGCGGCGCGGTGACCGCGCACGCCCAGGCGCTGGGCCTGGCGCATCAGGGCGATTTCGTACGGGGTCTTGTAGCCACGCTGCCAATCCAGGTAGTGCAGCACCGGCTCGGGATTGTTCGGCACGAAGGCGCCCAGCGTGCTCTGCGGCTCGCCCAGGATCGCGCACCGCGCCGGGTCCTTGGGCAGCAGCGCCAGCGCCTGCTCGGCGGTGCGGATGATCTCGATGTCGACGTGTTCCACCCACCAGCCGTTGGGCGCGTCGGGCACCACGTGCCAGTAATCGAACGGCTGGAAGAAGATCACCTTCGGGCGCTGGCCCGGGGTGTACACCAGCCAGCTGTTGGGCAGCTTGGTCAGCGGCAGCCAGGCCTTGAAGTTCGGGTTGACCGCGTACGGGTAGTCGCGGTCATCGAACACCTGGTAGTGCTGGGTGCCGCTGGGGACCACCAGATGATCGAAGCCGCCGCGTGCCAGCGCTTCGTCGGCGCGCTGGCGCAGCACGCTGACGTGGTGGGAATACAGGGCGCCGAGGTCTGGCTGGTTCATCGCGGGGGCTCGTTCGACAGTGCGGAATGCAGCCCCTGATTCTGCCGCAATCGGCTCCGGCGCGCTGTGCCAGAACCGGCACTCAGACCGCCGAAGTTTCCTGCGCGATCCACTCGCGCAGCTGCTCGCGGTGCTCGCGGCTGAGGGTGAGGAAGCGGAAACCCACCCAGGCCTGGCCCGGTGCGTGGGTCTGCTCGCTCCACAGCAGGTGCGCGCCCACGTCCAGCGCCAGCCGCTGGCCCTGCGGCCCGGGGATGGCGAACTGCAGCTGGTACAGCGCGTCGTCGTGCATGGGCACCGAGGCCAGCATCAGCATGCCGGTCTCGGAGACATTGCCCAGCCGACCGACCACGCACTCGGCCAGCATGTCGGTGACCGGGACCAGTTCGGCGACCTGGCGGCGCGGGGCGCGGCGGGTATCGGTGTCGGTGTCGGTACTCATTGCGCGCTCTCCACGGCGGGGCCGGTGCCGGCCAGCGAACGCAGCGTGCGCAGCGTGGCCTGCCAGGCACGGTCGATCAGGCGGCTCTTGTCCTCGCTGACGATCCGCACCTGGCCATGCGCCATCAGCCGCGCCAGCGCATCCAGCGAATGCTCGCCGACCTTCTGTCCACGTGGATTGACGAACAGCGCATTGTCGGTGAGCAGGCTGTACCAGGACAGGCGCTGCCGGCGCAGGTCGCCCTGCTGGTTGGTGGTGAACTCGAACCAGGTGCCGAATGGCAGCGTGCGCAGCTGTCGGTAGCAGTCTTCCTCGGCGACGGTGCGTGCCAGCGGTGCCACCTTGCGCGCTTCGTTGCCTTCGGCCTGTTCGCCCAGGCGCGTGCGGGCGCGGATGCGCGCGGTCAGTTCGGTGCGTGAACTGCTGTCGTCCTCACCGCCGGGGGTGGACAGGCGGCGGGCGATCGCCGCCGCTTCGTCCTGGTGGTAGCCGACCTGGGTCAGTGCGGTCTCGACCTGGCCGCCGAGTTCGGTATCGCTGGCCTCGGTGCCCGGTGGCAGGCAGGTGACCTCGGCGATGCGCGCGGTTTCCTGTTCGCGCTGCTGCCACTGTTCGGAGCCTTCGCCGTGGCGCAGCAGGGTCAGGGTGAGCACGTCCGACCATGCCTGCTTGAGCAGCGACTGCACGAAGCGTGGCGGCGCGGCCTGGGCACACAGCTGTTCGATGCTGGCACCGGCCTGCTGCTTGGCCGCCTCCAGCCGCTCCTTGCCGCGTGCGGCTTCCACGTGGCGGCGCTCGGCCAGTTCGGCCTTGTGCGCCAGCGCGCGGAAGTGCTGCTGGATCTCTTCGTTGGCGGTGTCGAACACCGCCGCGTCGCCCTGGTAATCGTTGACCACCTGGTCGACCGCGCGGCCCAGCTTCTGCACCAGCTGCGGATCGACGTCCTCCTCGCCCAGCCAGTTGGCACCGGCTTCTGCCACGGCGTTGAGCAGTTCACGGGCCGGGTGCTGGTCACGTACGAAGAACGCCGGATCGGACAACGCCGCGCGCGCCACGGGCACCTGCAAGCGGGCCAGCAGGTCGGCGGCGACCGCATCGGGGCGCACTTCACGCTGGATCTGCCCGTACAGCATGTCCAGCAGGTCGAAGGTGTCGTTGTCCTTGACCGTCAAGGCGGCCTGCGCGCCATGGTCGGCGCGCATCTGCGCCAACAGGGCGTTGTGCAGGTCGCCCATGCTGCGCCGCGCGCTGCCGCTGCCCACGGCCTGCGCCTGGAGCTTGGCCAGGGTGGCATGCACGGTCTCGGTGGCCACGGCGACCGGGGAGGGCGCTGGCGAGGAAGACGTGGGCGACGCTGGCGTGGTCGCCGCGCCGTCACCGTCGGCAGCGCTGTGGGTATCGCCAGTGCCAGAGCCCGTGCCAGAGCCAGAGCCAGAGCCAGAGCCCGTGCCGGTACTGCCAGCGGCCTGCCCCGCGGCGCCGGCAGTGGCGCCGGCAGTGGCGCCGGCAACATCGCTGCCGCTGGTCTGACGCGCCGCGCTGAGCAACTGGTGCAGCGCCGACATTGCCGGGGCGGACAGGTCCTGCGCAGCGCCTGTCGCGGCCTCCTGGGGCATCTGCATGGGAGCGGTGGACGCAGGGGGCGTGGCCGCCGGACGCAGCGAGGCGGGCAGGGCGCCCATCGCCTCGCTGGTCATCGCCGCCCAGCTGCCGCTGCTGGCCGAGCCGCTCCAGCCGGTGAGCGGACGGGTGACCTTGCCGCCTTCGCGCGGGGGGGCGTTGCGCTCCGGCCCGGTGACGATGCGACGGGTGGTCGCCGAGCGTGCCAGGTACGGGGTGTAGACCAGTCCCGGCAGGATGCCTTCGTGGCCGAGCAGGATGTTGGCGCGTTCCAGCAGCTCGCCGAGCCGGTCGATCAGCTGGCGGTCGAACACCCGGTACAGCGCCAGCTGGGTTTCCATGCCCAGGTCGAAGCGTTCGCCCAGCCCGCGCACGATCCCGCACAGCACCTGCGGGCCGAACGGCAGGTCCTCGACATCGAAGGCCGGCCCGGCGGCAAGCACGCCGAAGCGCTGCCCGAGCAGCTGCAGCGCACTGGCCGAGCGCTGGGTCTCGCGGCGGATGATGTCCACCAGCACGATGTCACGTTCGATGTCGGTGTCGGCCACCAGGGTCAGCGTGGTGGCGGTCATCGCCGCTGCAGGCGTTGCCGGGGCGTGGCGGATACGCGGCTCGCGCAGCCCGGCGAGGGCGGTGGCCAGTTCCTCCAGGAAGCGCGGGGCGAACTGCGCGTTGACCTCGTGCAGGCGGCGGGCCTGGGCGTAGATGTCGGCCTGGATCTGGCTGTTGTGCGCGCGTTCGGCCTCGCGGAACAGCTCGCGTTCCAGTTCCACGATGGTCAGCTTGAGCGGGTTGGCCAGGGTCTGCGCCGCCAGCGCGTGCAGGGCGGCGAGCAGCCGGCGCACGCGCGGTGGCGCGGCCACGCTGGCGAAACGGGCCGGATCGGGCTGGGACGTTGAAGGTGCGGACGCAGACATCCGTTGTAGTTCCGGCTCCCCTGAGAGCACAGAATCTAACGTTTTCGCCCTGTCACCGCCAGAAGGGATACCCCGACAGCGTGGACGCGACCGTGGGTCGGCTGCTTTGCATGGCGTTGGCGGGCTGGATGACGTGGGCTGATCGGGGGCCGCTGACCGACAGTGGCCGACCAGCGGCAGGCAATCAAGAGCAGGATCAAGAGCAGGATCAAGAGCAGCCGACCAACGGTCGGCTCTACGGGAGGAACAGTTCGACCACGTCGTTGGTGAAGCGCCGGCCCAGTTCGGTGGGCCGGGCATGCTCGCCGTCGAGCGTCATCCAGCCACGCGCGATGGCGGCCTGCAGCGGCGCGGCGATGCTCGCGCGCGCCAGCCCGGTGCGCGATTCGAAGTCCTTCAGGGTGAAGCCTTCATGCAGGCGCAGCAGGTTGAGCATGTACTCGAACGGCAGGCGCGGCGCATCGATGATGTCATCGCCGCCGATCGCCGCCGGGCTGCCGGCGGCGTCCATGAAGGTCTGCGGGTGCTTGTGCTTCCAGCGGCGCAGCACGTGCTGTTCGGCGCCACTGCTGATCTTGCCGTGCGCGCCCGCGCCGATCCCCAGGTAATCGCCGAAGCGCCAGTAGTTGAGGTTGTGCGCGCTCTGCCGGCCCGGCCTGGCGTAGGCGCTGACTTCGTACTGGGCGTAGCCGGCGTTGGCGAGCAGGGCCTGGCAATGCTCCTGGATGTCCCACGCCGAATCCTCGTCGGGGATGCCCTGCGGCGGCTTTGCGAAGAACACCGTGTTCGGTTCCAGGGTGAGCTGGTAGTGCGACAGATGCGTGGGCTGCAGCGCGAAGGCACGCTCCAGATCATGCTCGGCCTGCGCAAGCGTCTGCTGCGGCAGCGCATACATCAGATCGATGTTGAAGTTGTCGTAGCCGGCGTCCTGCGCCAGCTTCACCGCGCGCTCGGCTTCGCCACTGTCGTGGATGCGGCCCAGGCGCTTGAGCGCCTCGTCGTTGAAGGTCTGGATGCCGAAGCTGATCCGGTTCACCCCGGCAGCGCGGTAGCGGTCGAAGCGACCGTGCTCGGCGGTGCCCGGGTTGGTCTCCAGGGTCACTTCCAGGTTCGGCGCGAAACGCAGCCGGGCCGAGGCCGCCTGCAGGAAGCGGTCGATCGCTTCCGGCGGGAACAGGCTCGGCGTGCCGCCACCGAAGAACACGCTGCTCACTACCCGGCCCCAGACCAGGGGCAGGTCCTGGTCCAGGTCGCGGATCAACGCGTCGATGTACGCCTCGAACGGAAGCTCACCCTTGGCCGCGTGCGAATTGAAATCGCAGTAGGGGCATTTGCGCACGCACCACGGCAGGTGCACGTACAGCGACAACGGCGGCGGAATCAGCCGCAGTTCGTGGGCGTGGTCGTGATCGCCGGTGCAGTGTTCGCCGGGCAGGTGGTCGCAATGGTCGTGTGGCTGCTGCATGGCATTCAAGGGTAGTGCCGGCCGCTGGTCGGCTTTCCAGACATCATCAGGGTAGGCATCACAGCAGGGCGGGCAGCTTCTGCCTGAGCAGCTGCAGGGCGATGGCGCGATGGCTGATGGCGTTCTTCCGCGCCGGTTCCATTTCCGCCGCGGTCAGGCCGAGCGCGGGGTCCAGGAATACCGGGTTGTAACCGAAGCCATGGCTGCCGCGCGGTTCGTCCAGGATCACCCCTTCCCAACTGCCTTCGCAGATCAGTGGCTGCGGGTCGTTGGCATGGCGCAGCAGCACGATCACCGCATAGAAGCGTGCGGTCCGGCGCTCGGCCGGCACGTCGCGCATCGCCTCCAGCAGCTTGGCGTTGTTGGCCGCATCGTCGGTCGGGCTGCCGGCATAGCGCGCGCTGTAAAGGCCGGGCGCGCCATCGAGCGCATCGACGATCAGGCCCGAGTCGTCGGCCAGCGCCGGCAGGCCGGTGCTCTGGCAAGCGTGGCGGGCCTTGATCAGCGCGTTCTCGACGAAGGTCAGTCCGGTTTCCGGCACATCGCTCACGCCCAGCTCGCCCTGCGCCACGATCTGCAGCGGCAGGTCGCCGAGCATGGCCTGCAGTTCCTTGAGTTTGCCGGCGTTGCCGCTGGCCAGGACCAGTTTCATCCTTTCGCCTCCAGCAGATCCCAGGTGTTGCCGTAGAGGTCGCGGAACACCGCGACGGTCGCGTAAACCTCTTCGCGCGGGGTTTCCAGGAATTCCACGCCCTGGGCGGTCATGGCCGCGTGGTCGCGCCAGAAATCGTCGGTGTTCAGGAAGAAACCGACCCGGCCACCGGTCTGGTTGCCGATCCGCGTGCGCTGTTCCTCGGTGCTGGCGCGGGCCAGCAGCAGGGCAGCGGCACTGCCGTCGGTCGGCCCGACCACCACCCAGCGCTTGTCGCCCTGGTCGATGTCATCGATGAGGGTGAAGCCGAGCTTGGCGGTGTACCAGGCGATGGCCTCGTCGTAATCGGCCACCACCAGGGTGGTCAGGGCGATGCGGCGGTTCATGCAGACGCCAGGGCGGCCTGCTGTGCCGCGAACAGGTCCTTGATGCCCTTCTCGGCCAGCAGCAGCAGCGCGTCCAGTTCATCGCGACGGAAGGCATGGCCTTCGGCGGTGCCCTGAAGTTCGATGAAGCCGCCGCCGTCGTTCATGACCACGTTCATGTCGGTGTCGCAGTCGCTGTCTTCGGCGTAATCCAGGTCCAGCACCGGCGTGCCGCGGTACACGCCCACCGACACCGCCGCGACCGCGCCGAAGATCGGGTTGCGCTTGATGTCCCCGCGCTTGAGCAGGAAGTTGACCGCATCGACCAGGGCCACGTAGGCACCGGTGATCGCCGCGGTACGGGTGCCGCCGTCGGCCTGCAGCACGTCGCAGTCCAGGGTGATGGTGCGCTCGCCCAGGGCGCCGCGGTCGATGCAGGCGCGCAGCGTGCGGCCGATCAGGCGCTGGATTTCCAGGGTGCGGCCGCCCTGCTTGCCCCGCGCCGCTTCGCGGTCGTTGCGGGTGTGGGTGGAGCGCGGCAGCATGCCGTACTCGGCGGTGACCCAGCCTTCACCCTTGCCGCGCAGGAAGCCCGGCACGCGGTTTTCCACGCTGGCGGTGCACAGCACGCGGGTTTCACCGAAGCTGACCAACACCGAGCCCTCGGCGTGGCGGGTGAAGGCGCGTTCGATGCGCACTTCGCGCAGCTGGTCGGCCTGGCGGCCGCTGGGACGGGAATCGGACATGCTTGGCTTCCGGTAAGTCAGGGGATGCAGGACCGCGCCCGGACCGGAGGACCGGCAGGCGAGGAGGTCGCAAGGAGACCGCTAGGGTACCATTTGCACTTTGAGAGCACCGGAAACCCGCATGATTCGAAGCATGACCGCCTATGCCAACGGCGAGCGCGCCACCCGTTGGGGCACGCTGGCCTGCGAGCTGCGTTCGGTCAACCACCGGTTTCTGGAGGTGGGCGTGCGCCTGCCCGACGAACTGCGTGCGTTGGAGCCGCAACTGCGCGAGCGCGTCGCTTCCCGCTGCAGCCGCGGCAAGATCGACCTGGTCATGCGCCTGCGTGCCCCGGAGGTCACCGGTGCGCTGGTGGTCAACGATGCGCTGCTGGCCCAGCTCGGTACGCTGGCCACCCGCTTGTCGCCCGGCTTCCCGAACCTGCAGGTGAGCTTCACCGAACTGCTGCAGCTGCCCGGGGTGATGCAGGGCGAGGCGGTCGACGCCGCTGCGCTGCATGCCGAGGCGCTGGCCCTGCTCGATGCCACCCTGGACGGCTTCGTGGCCGCGCGCGAGCGTGAAGGCGACAAGCTGGCCACTGCCATCCAGGAACGCGTGGATGGGGTGGAGCGCATCGCCGCCGAAGTCACCACGCTGATCCCGCTGATCCGCGAGGGCCAGCGCACCAAGCTGGCCGCGCGCCTGGCCGATCTGCCGCACCCGGTCGATCCGGGTCGTGCCGAGCAGGAGCTGGTGATGTGGCTGCAGAAGCTGGACGTGGATGAGGAGCTGGACCGCCTCGGCAGCCATATCGTGGAGATCCGCCGGGTGTTCACCCAGCGCGAGCCGGTCGGCCGGCGACTGGACTTCCTGCTGCAGGAGTTCAACCGCGAAGCCAATACGCTGGGCTCCAAGTCGGTGGACAGCCGCACCTCCAACGCCGCCGTCGAGCTGAAGGTACTGATCGACCAGATCCGCGAACAGGTGCAGAACATCGAATGAGCAGCCAGCCCACGCCGACCGCCGAGCCCGCACGCGGCACGCTGTACATCGTGGCCGCGCCCTCCGGGGCCGGCAAGAGCAGCATCGTCAACGCCACCCTGGCGCGCGACCCGCAGATCGCGCTGTCGATCTCGTTCACCTCGCGGGCCACGCGCCCGGGTGAGATCAACGGCGAGCACTACCACTTCGTCAGTGCGGCCGAGTTCGAGCGGATGATCGCCGCCGGCGACTTCTTCGAGCATGCCTGGGTACATGGCGACTGGAAGGGCACCGCGCGGCAATCGGTGGAGCCGCAGCTGGCCGCCGGCCAGGACGTGCTGCTGGAGATCGACTGGCAGGGTGCCCAGCAGGTCCGCCAGCTGGTGCCGGGCACGGTGACGGTGTTCATCCTGCCGCCGTCGAGGCAGGCCCTGCAGGACCGCATGCGCAAGCGCGGGCAGGACAGCGAGGCGGTGATCGCCCAGCGGCTGGCCGCCGCGCGTGAAGAAATGCTGCATTTCAATGACTTCGACTACGTCATCGTCAACGAAGTCTTCGAAACCGCCGTGGACGAGCTCTGCGCCATCTTCACCGCCAGCCGCCTGCGCCGGGAGGCCCAGAAGGTCCGCCACGCGGGCCTCATTCAGGCCCTGTTGACCCAGGAAGCGGCCACAACTGACTGATTCTCAACGGGGTGCTAGCCGGTTGGCTTGATTTTGTCCAGTCCTGGCCGGTACAATCCGTCCCCTTTCCCTCATTCGATTGAGCAGCCCTCACCGGCTGCCGGGAGCCCGCATGGCCCGCATCACCGTAGAAGATTGTCTGGAAGTCGTGAACAACCGTTTCGAACTGGTCATGATGGCGTCCAAGCGCGCCCGTCAGCTGGCCAATGGCGTCCAGGCCACCCTGGACAACAGCGAAACCGAAGACAAGCCGACCGTGCTGGCGCTGCGCGAAATTGCCGCCCGCAAGATCGACAACGCCCTGATCGACGAAGTCGAGAAGGCCGAGCGCGAGCGTGCCGAGCGTGAAGCACTGGAATGGGCCGCTGCCGAAGTCGTCGCCGACGAAGACATGTCCAAGAACGACGACTGATCGCACCTGATCGTTCGTTGTTGTTTGAACAGCCCGCCCCTGGCGGGCTGTTCTGCGTTTGGGCGTGGCACATCGGGGAAATGCCGCGTTGCGAAGATGGTCACTCGCCGCATCGCGCGCCACCATCATCGGTAGGCGACCGCCGTTGGTCGACGCAGCGGGGGGCGGATCCCCTGTTCAGATGTTTGCCGTTATCCCGCCGCTGGCATAGTCTTCCAGCCATGAACCCAGGCCCCACTGCCAAGGTCGCCTCGCCCCCCGGCGCGGCCGTACCCGACTATGTCCTCCAGCTCGAACGCGCAGCGCATTACCTGCCGCCCGAGCAACTGCCGTTGCTGCGCCGTGCCTGGGAAGTCGGTGCCTCCGCGCATGCCGGGCAGACCCGGAAGTCCGGCGAGCCCTACATTACCCATCCGGTCGCCGTGGCGCAGGTGCTGGCGGAGCTCGGCCTGGACGTGGAAGCGCTGATCGCCGCGATCCTGCACGACACCATCGAAGACACCCCGCTGACCCGCGAGGAGCTGGCCGCCGAATTCGGCGAAGCGGTGGCCGAGCTGGTCGATGGGGTGACCAAGCTGGACAAGCTGAAGTTCCGCGACCGCCAGGAAGCGGCTGCCGAGAGCTTCCGCAAGATGCTGCTGGCGATGTCGCGCGACCTGCGCGTGATCATGATCAAGCTGGCCGATCGCCTGCACAACATGCGCACGCTGGGCGCGCAGAGCCGCGAAGCGCGCGGCCGCATCGCCCGCGAAACCCTGGAAATCTACGCACCCATCGCGCAGCGGCTGGGCATGAGCCTGGTCAAGAGCGAGCTGCAGAACCTGGGCTTCAAGGCGCTGTATCCGTGGCGCCACGCGATCCTGGAAAAACACATCCGCAGCCAGCCGGTGGTGCGCCGCGAGGCAATGGCGCAGGTGGAAGTGCAGCTGAGCCAGCGCCTGGCCAAGGAAGGGCTGGAACACCGCCTGGTCAGTCGCATCAAGACCCCGTGGAGCATCTACAACAAGATGCACGACGAGAACAAATCCTTCGACCAGGTCATGGACGTGTTCGGCTTCCGCCTGGTCGTGCGCAACGTGCCCAGCGCCTACCACGCGCTCGGCGCGGTGCATGCCACCTTCAAGCCGCTGGACGGGCGCTTCCGCGATTTCATCGCGATCCCCAAGGCCAACGGCTACCAGTCGCTGCACACGGTGCTGTTCGGGCCGTACGGTTCACCGATCGAGGTGCAGATCCGCACCGAGGAAATGGACCTGATCGCCGAGCGCGGCGTGGCCGCGCACTGGACCTACAAGTTCGGCGGCGATTCCCCCAATAGCGCGCAGAGTCGTGCGCATGCATGGATCGTGGAGCTGATCGATTCGCAGCGCGCGGCCGGTTCGTCGCTGGAATTCCTGGACAACGTCAAGGTCGACCTGTTCCCGGACGAGGTCTATCTGTTCACGCCGAAGGGCAAGATCCTGGCCCTGCCGCGCAACTCGACGGCGCTGGACTTCGCCTATGCGGTGCATACCGACGTGGGCAACATGGCGGTGGCCTCGCGGGTGGACAAGAAGCTGGTGCCGTTGCGCACCAAGCTGGTGAGCGGGCAGACGGTGGAAGTGATCACCGCGCGCTCGGCCACGCCCAAGCCGCAGTGGCTGGAGTTCGTGGTCAGTTCGAAGGCGCGCACGGCGATCCGCCACCAGCTCAAGCAGCTGGAGCATGAGGACGCGGTGCAGCTGGGCCATCGGATGCTGGATCGCGCGCTGGAGGCGATGGACAGTTCGCTGGAGCGGTTGCCGAAGGGTCGGCTGGATGCGTTCCTGGCCGAGCACCGGTACCCGCGTCTGGAGGCGTTGCTGGCAGAAGTGGCACTGGGCAACTGGATGCCGAACCAGGCGGCACAGGCGTTGATGGCCTATGCGGAGCTGCGCGGTGGCGGTCACTCGAAGCATTCGCAGGAGAAGATCCTGATCAACGGCAGCGAGCGCGGGGTGGTGAGCTTCGCCAACTGCTGCCAGCCGATTCCGGGCGACGACATCATGGGCTACCACACGGCCGGCAAGGGCATCGTGGTGCATCGTCTGGACTGTCCGAACCTGGCGGAGCTGCGCAAGTCGCCGGAGCGCTGGGTGCCGATCGGGTGGGATACGACGGTGTCGGGCGATTACGATACGGCGCTGGTGGTGGAGGTGGAAAACGGGACGGGCGTGCTGGCGCAGCTGGCGGCGGCGATCGCGCAGAGTCACTCCAACATCGAGCGGGTCGATTATCTGGATCGCGATTTCAACGCGGCGGTGCTGGCGTTCAATATCCAGGTGCGCGACCGCAACCATCTGGCCGAGGTAATGCGCCGGCTGCGGCGGTTGTCGGTGGTGCAGTCGGTTCGCCGACAATAAGCCGCATTCCGCGCGGCGATGATAGGCGCCGACGCCCTTCGCCTGGCAATGGGCACACCACCGGAGGGTAGAGCCGACCGTTGGTCGGCTGCCGTAGACCGCGCGGCGATGATCGGCTCCAACGCCTCTTCGCCGGGCAATGGGCACACCACCAAGGTAGAGCCGACCGTTGGTCGGCTGCCGTAGACCGCGCGGCGATGATCGGCTCCAACGCCTCTTCGCCGGGCAATCGGCACACCACCAGGGTAGAGCCGACCGTTGGTCGGCTGCCGTGCACCGTGCGGCGATGGCCGGCTCCAACGCCTCTTCGCCGGGCAATGGGCACACCACCAGAGGGTAGAGCCGACCGTTGGTCGGCTGCTCGCACACTGCGCGACAATGATCGATATGGTCGGCCGGCCCACCAACCGTCTTCGTCATTCTCCGGCCGGCCGACCAATCGTCTTCGTCGTTCTCCGGCCAGCCGACCAATCGTCTTCGTCGTTCTCCAGTCAGCCGACCAACGGTCGGCTCTACCGTGGATCGTGGCTTTGATCGGGGCTTTGATCGGGGCTTCGGGGCTACAATTGCGCTCCCCCTTTTGAACCGTGGAGCTCCCATGTCCCGCCAGATCATCACCAGCGCCAAGGCACCGGCCGCGATCGGTCCGTATTCGCAGGCCGTGCGTGCTGGCAATACCGTGTATTTCTCCGGCCAGATTCCGCTGGACCCGGGCACCGGTGACATCGTCGGTGCCGGCGATATCGAGGCGCAGGCGCGTCGGGCGTTCGACAACCTCAAGGCCGTGGCCGAAGAAGCCGGCGGTTCGCTGGACCAGATCGTGCGTCTGGGCCTGTACCTGACCGATCTGGCCGAGTTCGCCAAGGTCAATGCGGTCATGCAGGACTACTTCAAGGCGCCGTTCCCGGCCCGCTCCACGATCGAAGTATCGGGCCTGCCCAAGGGCGCCAACTTCGAAGTCGATGCGGTGATGGTGCTCGACCAGGCCTGACGTGGCGCGGTCACGGGCTCCTGCACCGGCGCTGGCCGCGGCCGGGGAAGCATCGTTGTCGATGCTTTCCGGGATCGGCCCGGCGGTGGCCGCCAAGCTGGTGGCCCGTGGCCTGTCCTCGCTGCAGGACCTGTGGCTGCACCTGCCGCTGCGCTATGAAGACCGCACCCGGCTGACCACCATCGCCCGGTTGCAGCCGGGCGTGGCGGCGCAGGTGGAAGGGCGGGTGAGCGCGGTCGAGCGCGGGTTCCGTGGTCGACCGGTGCTCAAGGTCGCCATCGAAGATGATTCCTACGGCACGCTGGTGCTGCGGTTTTTCCACTTCCGCGCCCAGCAGGTATCGCAGTTTGCCGTCGGCACGCGGATCCGCTGCTACGGCACCGCCAAGCCCGGGCATCTCGGGCTGGAGATCGTCCACCCCAGCTACCGGGTGATGGGCAGTAACGACGATGACGAACTCGGCGACAGCCTCGACCCGGTCTATCCCGCGGTCGACGGCGTCGGGCCGGCCACGATGCGCCGGTTCATCGGGCTCGCGCTGGATCGGTTGCCGGAAGAATCCACGCTGGAGCTGTTGCCGCCCGGTTGGCTGTCCGGGATGGGGCTGCCGTCGCTGCGCAGTGCGCTGCTGACCGTGCACCGGCCGCCGCCGGATGCCGATCTGGCCGCGTTGGCAGCCGGCCGGCACCCGGCGCAACGACGGCTGGCGATTGAAGAATTGTTGGCCCATCACCTCAGCCTGCGCCGCCAGCGCATGGCATTGCAGGCGCATCACGCACCGTCGCTGCGTGGGTCCGGCGCGCTGGTCAAACAGCTGCGCGACAGCCTGCCGTTCCAGCTCACCGGCGCGCAGCAGCGCGTGTTCGAGCAGATCCGCAACGACCTGGCCAAGGCGCATCCGATGCTGCGCCTGGTGCAGGGCGACGTCGGCTCGGGCAAGACGGTGGTGGCCGCGTTGGCGGCGATGCTGGCGGTGGAGCGGGGCAAGCAGGTTGCCCTGGCCGCGCCGACCGAGCTGCTTGCCGAGCAGCATCTGAACAACCTGCGCGCCTGGCTGGAACCGCTGGGCGTGCGTACCGCCTGGCTGGCCGGCAAGGTCACCGGCAAGGCGCGCACCCGGGTGCTGGCCGAGGTCGCCTCGGGCGAGGCGCAGGTGGTCGTCGGCACGCATGCGTTGATGCAGGACAGCGTGGTGTTCAAGGACCTGGCGCTGGCCATCGTCGACGAGCAGCACCGCTTCGGCGTGCATCAGCGCCTTGCGCTGCGCGACAAGGGCGCGGACGGACGCAGCGTGCCGCACCAGTTGGTGATGACCGCCACCCCGATTCCGCGCACGTTGGCGATGTCCGAGTACGCCGACCTGGATGTCTCGGCCATCGATGAACTGCCGCCGGGCCGCACCCCGGTGCAGACCGTCGCGCTCAACAATGACCGCCGCCCGGAACTGATCGAACGCATCGCCGTGGCGTGCCGCGAAGGGCAGCAGGTCTACTGGGTGTGCACGCTGATCGAGGAGAGCGAAGAGCTCGACGCCACCCCGGCCCAGGCCACGTTCGAATCGCTGCAGGCGTTGCTGCCGGGCGTGCGCGTGGGCCTGGTGCACGGGCGGCTGAAGGCGAGCGAAAAGCTGGCCACCATGGTGGCCTTCAAGGCCGGGCAGATCGACCTGCTGGTGGCCACCACCGTGATCGAGGTCGGCGTGGACGTGCCCAATGCGTCGCTGATGATCATCGAAAATGCCGAGCGCCTCGGCCTCGCCCAGCTGCACCAGTTGCGCGGACGGGTAGGGCGCGGCTCGGCGGTCTCGCGCTGCGTGCTGCTGTACCAGGCGCCGTTGTCGAACATGGCGCGCGAGCGGCTCGAAACCATGCGCCAGACCAACGACGGCTTTCTCATCGCCGAGAAGGACCTGGAGCTGCGTGGCCCCGGCGAACTGCTGGGCACCCGGCAGACCGGCCTGGCCGGGTTCCGCATGGCCGACCTGGCCCGCGATGCGGACCTGCTGCCGGGTGTGCATGACCTGGCCGAGCGGTTGCTGGCCGAAGCTCCCGACGTGGCCGACCAGGTCGTGCGGCGCTGGATCGGCACAGCCGTGCGCTACGCGTCGGCATAGAGCCCCTTAGCCTGGCTCCCTTCCTTCCGCAAGCCGAGCCGCTTCGCGGCCGGTAGGCCTTTCGGCGAAATAAAGGAGGAGGTAGCCGCCGCAGGCGGATACCGGGGAACATTCGCAGAAAGGCCTACCG
>NZ_JBFULC010000013.1:0-69247 GCF_056400525.1 Stenotrophomonas sp. P5_A9 | reverse complement strand
TGCCAGGTGCGCGTCAACTCTTTAGATTGCGCAACTCTCGCACCATAGCTCAGAAGCGGGTTGGCGGCTCCAGCGCTAAACGCAGAGGAAAACGAAAGACCCGAGTTATTGAGCACAAACGAGGCCATCGCGTCGGTGACGCACAAATGTGCATTCATCGAGACAATTGAATTATTAATGATCGAGTTATGCAACACTACCCCTCTCCCATTTTCAAATTAGCCTTAATCCTCGGACTCCTGTTAATCATCTCAAAAAACGCATCGTGTGCAATTTTCTGAAGATCACTGAAGCACTGCATCACCTTGCCCACGTCCACATCCTTCAAAGACTCAGATGTAACCGTAGTATTCATGACAATTCCCGTTTTATCGTGAACGCCACCCTCTCCCACATCAAGCGCCAATTCGCGACCGGACGCGTCTCTATTTGAATAGAAGAACCTCATGGATGAGCCGGAACCTTGACGATCGAGCGCAGCGGAAGTTTCCAATCCTTGGTATTTTACGCCTACAACTTCTGAGAAAAACTCAGATGCAGCCAAGCCCGCAAGATGTCCCTCATCAAAGAAGTCCAAGTACTTAACGATGCACCAGACCTCCTGATGCCTCGATATTGGCGAAACCTCGTTAAGAGCAGCAACCCCCTGCTCCAAGACTTTCCGGAAAGCATCCCAAGATGTATATGGCGCAAGACCATTGGCAGTGAAAACACCAACACCAAGTTGGTATAGAGTATTAACCTCTCCATCACTCTTTCGGTATCTGTAGCCGACAGCACCGCCAGGACCTGGCATACCTTGGGGCAACGTTCGTTCAAGCTGGTTGTAACCCAACTTACCCACCTCGACCCCGAAACGARTGTAGTCAGAGTCGTTTGCAAATGCCAACGCGGCTGGCTGATTGGGGTTACCCTCGCCCCAGCGTAGCTCAGCGATTACTTCAACAATTGGTGCGTTCGTCATCGAAACTATCAGTCCGGATAGTGGGTTGGCGTCTGGTTGGACGTGCCATACGGAAGGACTCCGCCTTGCTCATATCATGCCACACAAAGTTAGTACAGCAAGAAGAGGCATAAGTTCCTTACGGGTATCGGCCCGAAAAAGACCAGCTGAAGACCTACAGGCGGAAGGAGCTACTACCGGCTTATGAGCCTGTTTAGGGGGTTAAGACCCCGTGAAGCCCAGAGCTTCCTGCAGGCCAAGGTCACGAGAATGCCCTCGGCGCATGGCTGCACGCTGGCGATCTGGCGGTTCCCCCACCACAGCCCCCAGTGCTCACCATGCTGCACCCAGCCTCGTGGCCGGGGTGCAATCATGAATTCGGTGTAGTCGCAGGGAGGGAGCATGGCGCGCAGGATACGGGCCGGGATCTCAGATTCCGAGACTGGCCTTAGCCTCCCGCGAAGGTGTCGGCGCGGCGCTGCTCGGGAGCCGACTTGCAGACCCTCCCGGAGCAACCCTGAGGCACCGCTGGGCGTCGTCACGCCCTGGCGTAACGCGTGACGTAACGGTGACGTTACGCGCCTGCTACGACGCGAGAAACGGTTTCAGAACCGTCTGCGAACCGTTCCCTACGTCACCCACATGGCAACAGGGCCTAGATTGAGCGGCGGATTGCGGCCATGTAGCAACCAAGCCGATGGCCGCTGCAGCACGGCTAGGCCGCCAGCCGACCAAGTACCTCAGGAAGTTTGGAGTAGGGCACCACGGGGGCGCCGAACTGAAGCAAATTTAGCTCGTCGGCAGACCAGTCTTCGAGATCATCATAGACGATCCTCTGCTCCACGCCTGGTATACGGGCGCGCTGTATATCCATGTTGGCGACTACTCGTGCATTGATCGCCGAAGAGTCATGGACAACGGGATCCACAATTATCCGCTTACCCGAGGAAACTGAAATGATGCTCTCGAACTTGTGAGGTTTATTGCTACTGCCGATCAACTTTTCCGAATGCACGCTGGCTGGAAACGAGACCTCAAGGAACCTCCTTAGCATGGCCTTGAAATCCCTGTTGCTAGGAACCTTGTAGTGGGCGAACAGCCACTCAGACGACCCCTTGGACGCATTAGCGACGCAGGCAATCGCAAACGGGAGTTCTTCCCTACTCACGCTCCTGCTACGGATCACGCCATTTCGCGATGTGACTCCCAGCTGCTTCAGCGTGCTCTTGATCAGACTGTCAGGAGACTCAATGACTTCGCCGACGAGTTCAATCTCTCGAACGGCCCGACCTTCGTCCGACACGACAAATGATTGACCACTTCCGTAGACGTTGACTCGTACAAACTCGCCGGACGGATAAATACAGTGCGTCGGCACGCAGAGGCTGTCACGTTCCGTGAATGCCTCGAACGCACCTTGGAGAATTGGGTAAATTTCAGATGGTTCGATCACAGAAGTAGCCCCCGCTCCGGGTAAGTGATGCTATGGGCACCTAACACTATGTTCCTAGCATTGCAGTACCACCGCAAGCAGGCATCAAATTCCCGAGCCTGAGTAAAAGCAACCGCGAGCTTCAGCTTCTTGGGCTGAACGCCTAGAGCCTTGAACTCCTGTCGGTTCAGCTCCCACGAATGCCAATGCGGGCCCCGTACAAAGGGCTCCATGGTCGGCGCCCAATCGTTGCTGTGGGTAGCCCTAGGGTCATAGTCGAGTCGGCAAACCACGCGATCCGCAAACTGTATTCCGATGTGGAATCTTCGTGGATCGTGGTTCGGACAAGCGTCGATCACCAGGTGTTGTCCAGACAACTCCCCACCAATTTCAATGGGAAGCTTCAGCCTAACAGCATAGGCATCGCGACTAGGCTGCCAGACTGGCGACTGAATGCCCAGAAGACCCTTTGGGGCGGCCATGAACGCATCGACAGCAACAATGAAGTCAGATCCCTTTGACAAGTTGCCCCCTTTTTAATTGGAAAGGCTCGGTCACGGCGCCTGCGATTTTCACTTCGGACGCCTAGACGTTTTCACTCCGACTAAGCCCTGTCTCGCTAGCTCCATCAGTCACATCAATGTACAGAGTGAATGGCTTGGAGGCTATGGAACACATCCACATAGGCCACCCACCGATCGTTCGTGAAGACGCTCACAAGGCCGCAGGCGCAGGCCTGCCCCTCGACCTTGGGGCAGGCTGGGTCGTGGAGGTCGAAAGCCCGCCAGGGCTCGCCTATGGCCTGCCGTGCCACTTCTAGGCGGCCTTGATAGTCCTCAGGCAGGCACTGCCGCTCGGCGGCGAAGATGACGTAGGTGACCCCGTCCCACCCCTCCATTGAGCTATCCGTATCTACAGTAGAGATTGGCTCTTGGTCGTCAGTCACGGGCTGGCTCCGGTTCGGCATCCGTCGTCATAGCCACCAACTGCACCGTAATTTTCTGGATGGGCACAGAGTCCGCGTCGATTCCGACAGACTGGACCGGCTTGCCGAAGCCGCGATCCAACAGCGCCTCACAGGCCGCCCGGGCCAGGGAGAGGTTCTCCCCCCGCATGATCTCCACTAGGCGCTCAATGGCCTCTCGGCCGTGTTCCCGGGCCAGTTCCCGCACCTCAAAATCTACCTTGGGCCGCCCGCTGGGGTTACCCGATTGCCCTGGAACGAATGGCATAGCTCTCACCTATTGTTTTCATCTGTTACCAATGCGAACCCTTGTTTACGGAATGTCCCGTCAGCAGCATCAAAGCCAACTTCTTGGACGTGTCTTTCGAGGTATCTGCCCGCCATCTCAGTGAGGTCGAGTCCACCGAAGTAGACCCGCCTCCCAGCGTTGGCATGGAGCAGTACCGCTGCAATCCCCTTCACCGCAGCCGGGGACAGCGACTCAGGCTTGTCATGCGACGCCATATCCGACCCCGGTTACCTGTTTGCCCAGCGGCGTTGGAGGTCGATCATCGAGTCGCTAGCCAGTCGGCCACCGACGATGCCCGCCATCCGATTGCCACTCATGGAAGATCCGGAACTGCTGCCGCCGCCACCGCCCGCGAAGCCCTGGACGTTGTTGCCGAACCCGAGGTTCGATCCCTGTGCTGCTGGCTGCTCCGTTAGCTGCTGGCCCCATCTGCTTGAGGGCGACCAATTCGTGTAACTCGGCCGGGTGAACCCCTGACTGCCGAAGTTGTTAACTGACCCCTGACTCTGCAAGTAGCCATTCCAACTGCCACCCGGTGATTGAGCGCCGAGGCCGAGGTTTGAGGTAGTGGCCGGGGCTGCGGTGTACGCGTGCTGCGCCGACTGGGGGGCGCCGTAGACGGGAACCGCCTCGCGCTGAACATCGCCAATTCCGTAATTCGCCCCTCGATCAACCCAAGGAGACAGGATCTTGTCAACGACCACCCCCGCGCCGGGAAAGAACATGTTGGCACCGATCTTTAGCGCGGTAGCAACGCCTGCTCGACCACCGTTATTTAGGTAATTCCCGCGCTCGTCATAGGGACTGCCAGGGGCAACGCGATTGGCCACAGTGGCGCGGAGCCGCCCGAAGAAGTTACGTTCAGCCATAGAAGTACTCCGGGTGCGTCGCACCCATTCAGTGAGTTGAGATTCGGTGGCTGGGGCGAAGTGTATGCTCCGCTGGCCACCCAGTGGATGGACCTCATGGACGCCTGGAAGAAGACCCAGTACCCCCTGCCCCAGTCTTGGGACGAGACAGCCGCATCTGACGACCGCAAAGGCTCCCGCTACGGGTTAGCCTTCGTGTCGCTTGTCGTCGGCGTCCCCGTCCTGGTCATTGCATTGGTAGTGCTTGCCTACTCGGGGTTTGCGGCCGCTTCGTAGCTTCTAGACGGTCCGCGAACTCGGCCACATCGTCGTTGCCTTCCGATTCGGCAATACGGCGTAGCGTCTGTGCCTGAGAAACCAGCTCCCCAACTGGCTTTTCCCCGTTTTGCGCCACCCAACGCACAAAGCCCGGGCTTGTCATCAGTCGGCCTAGGCCATTGAATGCCCCGGCCAAGGACGCAGAGCTGGCGACGATACCCGCCGCCAAGAGCGGATTGCCTGAAACCGCTGCACTCGCCGCGCTGCTCGCCGTGCCCGCCGACTGAGTGATGAGGGATATCAAGCGGCCTGTGCCTGATGGGTTGCGGAATACAGCGCTCCCCTGCCTGATCTTGTCTGTCATGCGCGCGATCTTGTCCATATCCTGGCGGAAGCCCATTCCGTGGCGGTCGAACAACACTCGCTTGGCCTCCGGGCTCATGTTTGCCCAGTTGGTCAAGAACGTTTCCATGCTGAAAACGTCGTTGTCGGCGTTCTGCTGACTACCCGTCGCTCGGCCCATTCGCCGGATAAACGACGCTGACACCTCCCGCTGCGCCTCTTTCGGAATGGACTGCATCACCGCGTGCAGCGTGGTGGCGCCTTCCTTCGTGTTGCCAAATGCTGACTTGTAGACCGCTTCTGGACCGCCGCTCTTGTCCACCACGTGGGCAATGGAGTCGATGCGGTTGCTTCGGGCAGCGTAGTACGCGTTTGCGCGCTTCCAGGCCTGCTGAGCTTCTGGGGTGGTCGCGGCCGCCTCCATATCGCGTGTCAGCGCACCGTAGAGCGCCTTCCACTTGTCCCGAGGCACGTTGTCCGCCAGGGAGTAGTTGTCCAGCTCCTTGCCCACGACCGTCCGCAGCTTGGTCAGCGCTTGATACGGGATCTGGTTATCAGCCATCCCCGCGATTGCAGTCTTAACCTGCTCGTCAATCTGCTGAGGACTTGGGACCGGTAGTGAGGCTCGCATCCCCAGTGTCTGGAGGCGCGTGTTCTCCGCCCTGGCCTGCTGTGCTTGGGCATTCAACTGCTGCCTAAGCGCATCGGCCTGCTGCCGCACGTCCRGCCGCTGCAAAGCCGCCTCTGCACCGCCTATATCTTTTCCGAGCGCCGACTCGATGCCTTGAATCCTGGCGTTCTGGAAGAGCTTTGCAACATTGGGCGCTCCCTCAATGGAGGAATTCAGTTCCGACAACGCCCGCTGGGTGTTCTCGACCGGCACCCGAGCGCCCGGCGCAATTTGCGCAGAAACACGGTCATACAGCTCCTCCGCCTTCTTTGCGGTCCTGGGAACGAACGCCACGGGCGAGGGGCCCTCGACTCCCGCCAAGATGGCCCGCCCCGCTTGCTCGGGGCCCATGGGCCGCCCGCGTGGGGACAACTCCTCAGCGTACCGAGCGACAGACTGCCCAGTCGCGCTAGCCTGCTTTGCGCCCAGCCGCGCAATCGGGCCAGCACCACCGGGCACGTTCCCTAGCATCGTTTCCAACGCCTGGGGGAAGCGTCCACCGGTAGCCTGCCCCACGCTTGGGGTTGTCCCAACGGAGGCGAAGTCCCGCATGGTCTGTTGCATGTCCGAAGAAGTAACCGGGGCGCCCATCCCGTTGTTTCCCCGCAGTGTGCTGCGGGTGGCCTGGGCAGCAGTCGCTGGGACGATGCCCCCACGCATCCCGGGGATTACCCCGGCTACCGTGCCTGGCGCGAAGCCACCGATGAGCCCAGCCGCAACCTGTGCGCCAGTGCCACCACCCGCTTCCCGTACCGACGAGCTGCCTCCGGTACCGGCGATGGTGGATGCGGTCTGGAGCGCGGGGTTGGCCGAGAAGAAGTTACCGGCCGTCTGCATCACGCCCCTACCGCTGTTCATAAGGCCACCTAAGCCGAGGGTAAGAGCGGTGCCCGTGATCCCCTCACCGATGTCCGATACCACTCTTTGCGCCGCATTCTGCGGCCGTTGCATCCCCATTTCATCGGCGATGTTCGCGCCCACCTGCCGATAGGGCGCGGTCGGCACAAAACCATCACGTCCGGCAGCAAGGTCCGCAGCGGATGGCTGGTGAAACTGCTTGCGAATCGGATCAATGACATAGTGGTTGAATGCATCTCCACCCACCGCACCCAAGATGCTGCCAGCCCCCTGGAGGACCTGACGCCCGCCGTACTGCCCCACAAATCGGCCCAGGGCATTTCCCGGAAGTTCTGCAGTAGTGTCCACGGAGGAAGTGACGTCGCCGAAATCCGGACGCTCAGCGAAAACGGGCGCCAGGGTCGGAATTTCCTGCGATGCGTCGAACTGATCAAACGGGTTGGAAGGGGAGCCCTCCTTTGCTCCCGCCGCCACCATCACCCCGAACGAATTCGGCTGCGACGCCGGGACGGCTACCGAGCCTGGTACTTGGTCGAACTGATCGAATGGGTTGGTCGCCATCGCCTTACCTCAGATAGTCGTCGGCGCTGACGCCGTATTTCTGCTCGAACGCCGACCGCATGGCCGGATTCTTCCGCAGGTACTCAACCGCAGCGGGCGGGACCTTTCCTTGCGACTTAGGCCCGCCAGAAGGCTTCGGATGGTTGCCGATGATTCGGCTGGGCGAGTAGTTGTACTCATTCGCCAAGGACGAGTATTGCTCTCGGTAGCTGTCGATCTGCTGCTGTGCCTGATCCTTGATGCCCCTCGCCGAAGCCACAAAGCCCTTCCGCTGCTCAGGGTTGAGACGCTCGCCATTGGCTGCCCGGTTGTAAGCATTCCTAATCTGATCGGGCACGCCAGCCGCGTTCTGGGCCGTAGCGAACTCACCTTCCCGAACGACTGAAGTGGGGTCCAGCATTCGCATGTACGAGAAGATCAACGCCAAATCGTTCTGTGCGGACGGGCTCTGGGCCGCCTGCTCGATCTGCGCGTAGGAGTTAACGACCGTCTGTGGCGTCTTGATCTGAGCGATGTATTCCTTACGCAGTGCTTGCTCCGCCTGAGCCATGTCACCGGGTGCCGGGTTGTTCTTTCGATCAGCAGGACCGCCCGGAATCGGCATGAGGCTCGCCCCATCGGGGGCATACCGATAACCAGAGGGCGCCTGTCGCTCCGCTTGGCCGGGAAACTTTGCGGGACGAAATCCGATCTGGGGCGCTGCAGCCACTTGTCCGCCCGCACGCTGGAGGACCTTGGGAACGTACGCCCGCGTCTCAGCCGGTGCGCTAGCCAGCACTGCATCCACGTTGCCGCCGTGGCCCTCCATAGCGCGATCCACGTTGCCCGGACCCCAGTTGTAGGCGGCCAGTGCAAGGCGGGGATCGCCGTACTGAGTAAGCATCGCCTGCAGGTAGTCCTTCCCAACGCGCTCCATCTCAGCCGGGGAACGGTCACGGGCCGGAGTGACGCCATAGCCTGGATCGGTCAGGGTGCCGGGCATGGTCTGCATGGTGCCCATTGCCCCCTTGGGTGAGACTGCAGCCGGATTGCCACCGGATTCGACCTGCATAACTGACTGTTCCAGACCCGGAAGCACGTCGCCCCCCAGCAACCCGCCCGTGGGTGATGCGGCCCTGCTCGGAGCCAGCAAGCCAGAGTCCGGCATCTTCGGGCGGTCAGCCGCTTGGCCCAGGAGGCCCTGGCTGATGACATTCCCCTGCAGATCGCGGTATTCCTGGGTCTCGGTATTACGCAGGACATCCAGTAGGCCGTTTTCGCCGGTCTTGGGGTCGCGGTAACCGATCTGGCCCGGCTCCCATTTCGCCCTGGGGCTGGCCTTCTGGCGGAACTCTTGGGCGCCTACCGGGTCGACATTCGCCCACTGACTCCATGAGTCCTCATTGAGCGATCCATCAGAATTCAACACGCCTCTCTGAGCCCGCTCAATGGCGGCGTTGCGCTCCATCCCTTGGCGAGTGCGCGCCAGGATGTCGTTCTTGTAGCGGGTGTTCTCGGTATCGGCGACGCCTTGGTTAACGGCGAGCAGGCCCGAGGAAAGCCCGTCTGCCAACGAAGCGCCAAAATTTCCACCGTTGCGGGCGCGCAGCATCGCAAGGCCGGAAGCCAAAAGCCCCTGACGTGCGATAGCGCTTTTGTCTTGGTCATCGAGGTTTTGCCAGCCAGGCGTGACGCGGCCTAGGAGGCCTTCAAGCTTAAAAGTCATTGGGGTGTCCTGTACTCAAGGCGCCTCTTGCGCCATCCGGGGGAAAGGCGGCGCCACCGAAGTGGTCGCCGCCAGGAGCCCGCCCTTGGGTAGTTGGAGCCCCTATTACTTAAGCCGTTTGGCGGGTGTAAATCGCTCCCATCAAAGAGGTGCCCGTGGCACACCACTAGCAGGTTCTGGCACGCCTAATGTCTGCGCTTGGCAGGCATCACGCCTGTTAACGCCGACTACGTTTTCAGCAGCGCCAGGCCTATCGCTTGGCGTCGTCAGAACCCATGTTTCTTATGAGCCCTTCGCCGGTCTGCCAGTCATCCGCGTTATCGCTGCCCAGCTCTTCTAGCAGCGCGTAGCTGGCACGCTCCAGCCAGTCCCACAGCACTCCCTCAATGACCCTCACCTTGTCGGTGAACGTTGCTGCGCGGACGCCGGCGGAGCGGGCACCATCCCTATAGCTCTGACCCATGCCAAGTAGGCGGCACGCTGCCTCTCTGGCCTCGCGCTCCTCGTAGCCCATGGCTTTGAGGTACATCTCGACCTTGGGCCACCGCCACATCTGTTGGGCGGCGTAGACCAATAGCCAATCCTCCAGCGGGCCATCCAGCTCTGCATCGGCCAGAGCGACAAGCACGGGGCGAACAGGCCGGACGGCGGGGATCACCACCACGCCGGAGAACTGTTTATTGCTCCATCGATGCACGCGTCGGGTACGCGTCGGCACGCGTCGGGCTCGCATGTTCGTAACCCTGTCGAACTCCTCAACCGTCCGCAGCTCGTCCGCATTGAAAGCAGACAGCGCTGCCTCCCTGGCACGCGGCTCTTTGGGCAGGTAATCCTGAGCCGCATGGACAACCCGGCCTCTGGTGTGAATCGCGAATCCTGCCGGGTCGTCGCCTCCCTCCTCGGGCGTAGGAACTTCCACCCAGGTCGCCTGCCACACCACCGCCATGCATGCGCCACAGCCATAGGCAGCTGCCACTGCCCGCGACGCCCGGTCGACGTTCGTTGAGCCTTCTTTCCACCGCGCACCCTTTCCGGATGGCGGCAGAGATTCACCCTTTGATGCTGGCAGCACTGCTACCAGCAACGGTGCGGCATTGCTATCAGCATGATCCCCGGTTGAAGGGCTAGGTTCACCAGTGCGCGGCCGGATCAGGTCCAAGATGAGTCCCCGCAGAAGTACCCGAAGAGAGGACCTCCAAACAGGGCGCAAGCCGCTCCGCTTGGTAGATATCTAGATAGGTGTGCACATAGCGACCAATAGGGGGTGTGGATAAGTGGCTGACTGCTCCGCATAGCGACCAACTTGGTCTGTATGCGGAGCAAGGATTTCGGCCACTGCTCCGCATAGCGACTAGGTTGCTCCGCATAGCGACTACTGATCGCGCCGTTGCTGCCATAGGTCCGGCGCCACATGGGTGGCTGGCTCTTGATGCTTGCGGGACTCATCGATTGGGTAGTAGCTGAGCGCGTAGAGGCCGCAGCTGTTCCTGCCACCTTTTCGGGTTTCGATGATCCAGCCCGCCTCCAGCAGCTCGCGTTTGGCATCCATGACAGTTCCCTGGCTTCGCCAGCCACGAGTCCGCAGGAGCGACCACGGGATGCTGATGTCCCCGTTGCGCCCGGGTCGGTACTGCCGYGCAAGCTCAAGCAGGAGCTTTGCAGCATGCCCTGACAGGCACCCGAACTCGTGGGAATCGGCAATGCGGTGTGAGATGGAGAGAAAGGGCGGACCCTTGCCCCGGCCCTTGATCTGGAGCCGCTTCTTCTCTGAGATTCGTTGCACATGGTCACCTCCCATCGCCCTTACCTCGGCCAATAGGACGTGCCAGACGGCAGTTGTCCGCTCGTTTCATATACCCCCCAAGGGCAATAGGTAGAGAGCCGGTCAGGACTTCTTGGGCGGCGTCTTTTGGGGACGACCAGCGCCCGGAAGATGCGCCCACGTCCGGCCAGCTCGAATGTCGTTAACCGTGTGCCTGCAGATCCCCAGTCGCTTGGCCCACACTCCGGCGGGGACGGTCCCCGCGCTATCGCGTATGGCCACTGCTTGGTCGGGGGTCAACTTGCAATAGGTGGACATGCAGCCATAGCGCGCCAGGTTGCGTTGCGCCTGCCTTGCCCGGTTCTGCTGAGGGGTGACTAGGTCCAAGTTGGACAGGGCGTTGTTGCCCGCGTTGGCGTCGAGGTGATCGATTTGCATCCCCTCAGGGATCGGCCCGTGGGCAGCTTCCCAGACCACCCGATGCGCATACCAAGTGCGACGGGGGGCAGAGGGTGTTGCCCGCTGTATCACCCGGACGTACGTGTCGGCGGTCTGGATGCCCTTCTCGGAGCCCTCCGCGTTGAAGATCCGGCCAGAGGTCAGGCACGCCAGCAGACCGGACGGCGCATGAGGTAAGAGTTTGCTGAGGTCGAGTGACTTCATGGCTCCTCCAGCGATTCCAGGCGCTGCGGAACCCGGGACTTGAAGTCCAACCACGCGGCCCGGACATCCAGCGGCACGTAGTACTCGGTCACCCCATACGAACCGTGTTCGTCCTCATGGAGGGCGGTGTATGCCTCCAGAAGGCCGCTACTCACTAGCTGCAGCGTGGTGGGGCGGGAAGGAGCAGCCTTCGTTCCATCGGCCGTCCATCCACCGGCATCCAGCAGCCGACGCTGCTCGGTAGTCAGATTGCTAAAATCGAACCCGGTCATTGAGACCTCCCGGCGTCACTCAGCAGCCGGGTCGGCAGACTGTAGAGGCTGTCCAGGTAGACAAATCTGCGCCGACCGATGCTGATAGTCTCGAGCAGACCAGCGTTTGCCAGTTCGTAGGCCTTGGATCGACCGATGCCGACCTTTGTGCATTCCGGGATAAAGGGCCGGAACTCCCTGTGTCCATGTGTATCCACTGACTGCACCGTGTATGCCGCAATGCGGCGGGTGAGTCGAAATCTAAGGAACACGCGCAGTGGCAGACATGCCATCTAAACGGACAATTGCCAATTCAATTCAGGCTGAGGCAAATATCGAAAAAGCTAATCTGATTCAGGGTGGGCCAGTAGGTCGCTACTGGACAGGAGCAAGCTTCGAAATTGCGGCCTCATCAAGGTCACTGGTGTCAAAGAAGATTGACGCCAAGGCGAGTACGACCGCCCTGTGAGGTGTCCCGAAGTCGCTCTGCAGATCACTAGTCAGCCGCCTAATGAAGCGAAGCCGCCTAACATTGGGGTCGTTTGGCTTTTTGATCTCGGTCGTTAACTCAGGTAGCAGCTCCGCGCCACAATGAATTGCGTCAAAGACCAGACCCAGGTCAATTCTGATCGCGTGATAGATGGCAAACCGCTTCCGAATGAGGTCATCTTCTCGTTCGTCTTCATCCACAAATCTCGCGTCCAAGCGAGATTGGTAGTTCAAAGCGCTTTCCAGGGCGGCACGGTCCAAATAGGGCTGGAACGGCCAGTCCAGCCCAGACCTCTCGTTCCAGAAAGGAATCAGCAGCTCGCGCAGCGCCTCACAGTGCGATGCAATCTTCTTTGCAGACGCCTCCCGTTGCTTGCGGGTCATTTTTTCGAAGGGCTCTAGCTCAGCGAGCCCTTTGTGAACGGCGCTGTGGATCCAGTCTTCCAAACTCTCGGGCCGAAACGAGGGCCGCCGTTGCCTACCCTCAAGCGTGCGGAGGCAGAATGCGTATTCGACGGAGTCAGCGAGAGCATCCCGAACCTCGGTAGTTTTTGGATCAACAAATTTCTCGCTGGTCTTCATGTGTCTCGCTCCGTGAACGTGCGCCCTGCGCCCGAAGATGATTGGCAGGGCCACTAACACCATCCCGTGGTGCCACCGCTAAAGTGGCACCCCCAACTACGCCGCGCCCTTTCGCGGCGCTTGTTCGATTGAGATCACTATTCCGCCCTCGCTGCGCGACGCAATGCCTGAGCCTGTTCAAGCAGTCTGTCTAGCACAAATATTTCATCCACGGTCGGCGGCTCTTCCAACTCCATGCATCGGATCAGGAAGGTTCTGACAAATTTCACGCAGAGGCTCGCATCGCCTAAGGCATGCAATTCATCGATACCGGCGGAGACCTTAAGTAGGGGCGCGTTGTCCTGGATCGGTACAGCGCAAAAGCCCGTCTCGATAGTCCTCTTCATCACACACCCCCGCAAGTTGCGATGGGGGCCAGAAGAGTGGCACGCGATAGTGCCAGCAGCACCCCAATAGCGAATAGGAGGCTGCAAAGCCAGTACAGGTTCGCATCCCCATTAGAGGACAGCCAGCGGCTCAAGCAGCCGGGGATTGTGAGGCTAACGGCTGCGTTCGGTTGCGTTCGGTTGCGTTCGACGGCCTGAAGCGAGGCCGGAGCCCGGGAGGGTTGAGTACCCTGGATAGGTGCTATTTGGGCCATGCGCGCCCGTTCACGCGCAAGTTCTATAATGCTGTGATCCATGATCGACTCCTAATAGTCGGTTTTGGTAGGCCGAGCTAGGGGTTCCAGCCCCTTTCTCGGCCGCTTTGTTTCTATGCCTCTGCTTCCTCACTCCTCCCTTGTGGGTGAGCCATTAGGCTCGGTTTTTCCGCATCGGCACGACCTTGCGGCCGTTCTCACGGAGGGTATCCAGGTAGTCAGACCATGCCTGCATCATCTTGCGCCGCTCCGGCAGATGGGTGGCACGGTTGTAGGCCCGCCCCAACGGATCGCGCACAGCGTGTGCTAGCTGGTGTTCGATGTAATCGGGGCGGAACCCCAGCACCTCGTCCAGAACCGTCCGCGCCATTGCCCTGAAGCCGTGGCCGACGATGGTTTTTCCGTCAAAGCCGAGGTTCCGCAGGGCGGCGTTGATCGTGTTCTCGCTCATGGGCCGAGATGCACTCCGGACTCCCGGAAACACGTACTCACTGCGCCGGGTMAGCGGCTGCAGCTCCGCAAGCACCTGCACGGCCTGGTCGGACAGGGGGACGATATGGGGGGTCTTCGTCTTGCTGGTGACGTACCGCCACTCCCCGGCATCTAGGTCGATGTCAGCCCACTTGGCGGCGCGAAGCTCGCCGGGACGCACAAAGAGCAAAGGGGCAAGCCTAAGGGCCGCTTGGGTGACTGGAGAGCCTTGGTAGGAATGGAGGGCCCGCAGCAGTTCGCCAATCTGTTCGGGGTCCGTGAGGCTTGCGAAGTGCTTAGTCCTTGGCTGTTCAAGCGCCCCAGCCAAGTCCTCTGCAGGATTCCGTTCGGCGCGGCCGGTTGCCAGGGCATAGCGGAAGACCCGGCCCGCGTGGGACCGTGCTCGATGGGCAGTTTCGACCACACCCCGCTGCTCAAGCTTACGCAGGGCCGCCAAAAGGATAGGGGCGGTTACGTCGGTGATAGGCGTGGCAGCAATGGCTGCCAGATCCTTTTCAATCAAGCGCCGCTCGCGCTTTACCGAGCCTGGAGACAGCCCCTCTTTGGCCCGCTTGGCTAGCAGCTCTAGGCCGATGGCCCCGAAGGTGCTGTTAACACGGTCAGTGTGAGCCGCTCGCTCGGCCCTGGCCACGTGAGCCGGGTTAGCCCCGCCTCGCAGCAACGCCCGCAGCTTGTCACGCTCGGCTCGAGCCTGCTGGAGCGACATCGACGGGTACTCATCGATGGTGACGATGCTCGCCTTGGAGGCGTACCTGTAGCGGTAGCGCCATGCCTTGGATCCGGACGGCCGCACCTCTATGCAGAGGCCATTGGAATCCGCAACCCGGTAGGGGCGGTCCTTGGCCTTCAGTGCACGTAATTTGGTGTCGGTGAGCATGTGAGTCATCCGCCAGTGAGTCGGGGTAGGAAATCCCCGACCCTTGGCTCACAGCCTGACTCACTTTTTTGCCGGATGCAAGTGGACGTCAATGGACGCCGACGGACGGTATATCGCTAAATTCGGTGCGTTTCCGCGCTTCGTCCGGATGACCGTGGACGTCGCCGGACATCAATGTGGTGGGCCCACCAGGACTCGAACCTGGAACCAAAGGATTATGAGTCCTCTGCTCTAACCGTTGAGCTATAGGCCCCTGCGGCTGCACAGTGTAGTGGAGCCCCCCAGCCGCTTTCCACTGGAAAAAGCCGGCATCAGCCGAAACGCTGCCCCATCGTCTGTACCCGCCGTACGTTTTCCGCAGCCAGTTCCCGCAGTGCCCCCGAACGCAGTAGCGATGAGCCCGCCACACGCTGCCAGTAGTCCACTGCCAGCGGTGCGGCCCATTGCAGGTGCGTAAGCTGCCCGCTTCGATCGGGTACGACGGTAGCCAACGGGCTCGCTGCGCGCAGCACGCCAGTCCGCGACGGAGCCAATGACATCGGCAGCATGTCGTAGGCCGGCGCAAGCGGCAGCGGGCCGCGGTCGGTCAGGTGGAAACCGATGTTGCCCTGGTGCATGTCGCTGTTGCCGATCAGCCGCCCGAACGCATGCAGCCGCCCCACCCGGACGAGCGTGTCGCGATCCACCCAGCCCTGCGCATACAGCAACCCCGCTGCAGTGCCCCAGTCCGCAGTTGCCTCGCCGGTGAAGGCCGATGACAGCGCGAGCAGCGAAACGACGCCGCGCCGCCCGAGCACGTCCACGCTGCGGTCGAAGCGCTGCACCTCCAAGAAGGTATGCGTTTCGGTCTGTAAGAGTTCGGAGACGGCCGCGGGCACTGCAGGGCCAAGTGCTCGCAGACCAGAAGATCCGCCCAGCGCTCGGCCGCCGCGCCGGCAGCGGGCTGGGCGAACTTCACCAGGGCGGCGTAGCGGCCACGTTCGCCCTCGACCGTGGCGGTGAACTTGGGTTGCTCGCCGCCGGGCGACGAGCCGACATCCTCGCCTTCCAGCGCCGCCGCCGCACGCTCCGGGTAGCGATGCGCGCGGTGGGCAGCGAGGACGTGATCGGGCGGGGCATCCAGCGCACGCAACGCGCTCTGCACCGCATCGCCACCGAGCAGCAGGTCGCCGATCTGGGTGCCGCCTGCGCGGACCAGTGCCTGCAGGGTGTCACCCAGCTGCCAACGGCTAAGGTCTTCGGGCACGCCAAGGTCCCGGCCCCGACGGTGCGCGAAGGTGCGACCCAGGAAGCCTTGTGGCCGCAGGTCATCCAGATACCAGGGCAGACCGGGGAAGTGGCCGTCCACGGTGTCATCCGGCGACCGGGTGAGATTGGGTCGTGCCGCGTTGGTCTGGACATGGACGCTCTCGCCCGTGAGTGCCACGACCGTGCCGAGTTCTTCGAGGGTGGCATCGGCCCGTAGCCGGAACAGGGGCCATTCGCTGCCCGCCGGGGTCTGCTGGCGCACGGCATACGCCGTGGCGCGGGTGCGTCCCAGGCGCACGATCCGCTCTCCGGCTTCAGCCACCAGGCGGCTGAGGGTGGTCCGGGTGATGCCCAGGCGATCGACGAGAGCGGCTGCGGAGACCGCTTCGCCGGCGGGCAGGCTGTCGATCAGATCCTGGAGCTGCACGGTACGGGGACGAGGCATTGCCGTGGTTTCGGGACGAATTAAGTTACGAATCCATACGCCACTTCAGCAGAAATGGCAAATTTGATTTCCGATATGGCATTGATTTTAATCGACTTATCTTCACTACCCTCTGAAAGGCGCAATAATTAAGTTACGTAAACTGTAACGAAATAATCGGCCAGTCCTTGGTCATCACCCAAAAAAAACCCCGCCGAAGCGGGGTCTTTCCATCAACGCACCCGTCCTGGAATCAATCGATATCCAGGAAGCTGCGCAGCTGCTCGGACCGGCTCGGGTGACGCAGCTTGCGCAGCGCCTTGGCTTCGATCTGGCGGATGCGCTCGCGGGTGACGTCGAACTGCTTGCCGACTTCCTCGAGGGTGTGGTCGGTGTTCATGTCGATGCCGAAGCGCATGCGCAGCACCTTGGCTTCCCTCGGGGTGAGGCCGGCCAGCACGTCGCGCACGGTTTCAGACAAGTTGATGTTGGTGGTGTTCTCGATCGGGGACTCCACGTTGGTGTCCTCGATGAAGTCGCCCAGATGGGAATCCTCGTCGTCGCCGATCGGGGTTTCCATCGAGATCGGCTCCTTGGCGATCTTCATCACCTTGCGGATCTTGTCTTCCGGCATGTCCATTTCCTTGGCCAGCTCCTCCGGCGTGGCCTCGCGGCCGTACTGCTGGAGCATCTGGCGGGAAATGCGGTTCAACTTGTTGATCGTTTCGATCATGTGCACCGGGATACGGATGGTGCGCGCCTGATCGGCGATCGAACGGGTGATGGCCTGGCGGATCCACCAGGTCGCATACGTGGAGAACTTGTAACCACGACGGTATTCGAACTTGTCCACGGCCTTCATCAGGCCGATGTTGCCTTCCTGGATGAGGTCGAGGAACTGCAGGCCGCGGTTGGTGTACTTCTTGGCGATGGAGATCACCAGGCGCAGGTTGGCCTCGACCATTTCCTTCTTGGCCTTGCGCGCACGCGCCTCACCGTAGGCCATGGCGCGGCTGATTTCCTTCAGCTCGTCCAGTTCCAGCCAGGTGGTCTTTTCGATGTCGATCGTCGCCTGCTGTTCGGCGATGATCTGGTCCTTGACGTCACGCAGGGCCGAGGACCACTTCTGCTTGCGCTTCAGTGCGTCTTCCACCCACTCCAGGTTGGTCTGGTTGCCTTCCCAAGAGCGGATGAAGTCCTTGCGCGGCATGCGCGCGGTCACGGTGGCCAGATTCAGCACGCGGCGCTCGTGGGACTTGATGTCGGCCATGACGTCGCGCAGCTGCTTGACCAGTACGTCGGTCAGCGGCAACGGCAGCTTCAGGGTCACGAACACGGCGGCCATGTCGTCGCGCAGCTTGGCCAGCGGCTTGCGGTCGCCCTTGGCGGCAGCCTTCTTGAACGCGGCATACGCATCGCTCAGGGCCTGCATGCGGCGTGCGACTTCTTCCGGGTCCGGACCGGTCGGGCCGGCTTCTTCTTCAACGTCGTCGCCGTCTTCTTCGTCGTCGGCGTCGTCCTCGGCATCGTCGCTGGTGTCTTCGGCCACGGCCGGGGCCGGGACTTCCTCGACCAGGTCGTTGAAGCCGACGATCACTTCGGCCAGGCGCTTCTTGCCTTCCTTGTGCGCGTCGTAGTCGGCCAGCAGCGATTCCACCGATACCGGGAAGGTACCGAGTGCGGCCTGGACCTGGCCCAGACCTTCTTCGATGCGCTTGGCGATGGCGATTTCGCCTTCGCGGGTCAGCAGCTCGACGGTACCCATTTCGCGCATGTACATGCGCACCGGGTCGGTGGTGCGGCCACCTTCGGTGTCGAGCGCGCTCAGCGCGGCGGCAGCTTCTTCAGCCGCGGTGTCATCGACTTCGCGGTTGCCGGTGTTGCCATCGTTGAGCAACAGGGTTTCTGCATCGGGCGCAACTTCATGGACATCAATGCCCATGCCGTTGATCATGCCGATGATATCTTCGATCTGCTCCGGGTCGACGATGTCGTCGGGCAGGTGGTCATTGACTTCGGCGTAGGTCAGGTAGCCCTGTTCCAGGCCCTTGCTGATCAGAAGCTTGATGTCGTTTTGCTGGGCAGGACGTTCGTTGGCCATGTAGTGCTCGCGCCACCGGCTGGGAGAGGGAATAGAACCTAGCATTATACCAGCCCGGCGCCCCGCGTTCCCGGGCGGTGGTCCCGGGGCTAGGGTCTGAGCAGGAAGGTCACTGGACCATCGTTGACCAGGCTGACAACCATATGGGCACCAAACTGGCCGGTTTCCACCCCCGGGGCGTGTTTTTGTCTGCAGATATCGACCAGCCGATTGAATCCGCGTTCAGCCTCCGGTGGCGGCGCGGCGGTACTGAAGCCCGGCCGCATCCCGCTGGAGGTGTCGGCGGCCAGGGTGAACTGGCTGACCAGCAGCAGCCCGCCGCCGGTATCGCGGAGTGATCGGTTCATTTTTCCGGCCGCATCGCCAAAGACACGGTAACCGAGCAGGCGATCGGCCATCCGGGTGATCTGGGCCTCGGTATCGCCCGGCTCCATGCCCACCAGCGCCAGCAGGCCGGGGCCGATCTGGCCGACGATGGCGTCCTCGACGCGGACACTGGCGTGGCTCACGCGCTGGATCAGGACAAGCATGGACACGGCTCCGCAACTGAAGGCGGCCCACCTTAACGCGACCGCGCGCCGACACGCTCGCCGCCAGCGGCTAGACTTTGCAGTGATGAAACCGCACACCACTGCCCGCCTGGCCTATCGCGCCGCCGCCCTGTTCACCCGCCTGCCCTGGTCCTGGCTGCGAGGCTTCGGCGCCGCACTGGCGGGCCTGTGGATCCGTCTCAACGCCCGTGAGAGTCGGGTCACCCGGCGCAATCTGGAACTGGCCTTCCCCGAACTGACCGATGCCCAGCGCGCGGTGATGCACCGGCAGGTGCTGCGCTCCACGGCGATGCAGGCGGTGGAGACCCTGCGTCTGTGGACCCGTCCGCGTGAAGCGAACCTGGCCTGCCTGGTCGAACGCCATGGCGAGGCGCTGTACGACGCCGCGCTGGCGGCCGGCAAGGGCGTGATCGTGGCCGCCCCGCACCACGGCAACTGGGAGTTGTTGAACCAGTGGCTGGCCTCGCGCGGTCCGATCGCCATCGTCTACAAGGCGCCTGACGAGGCGGTGGGCGATGCGTTCCTGCAACTGGTCCGCGGCGGCGACAACGTGCGCCAGGTGCGTGCCGAAGGGCCGGCGGTGCGCCAGCTGTTCAAGGTACTCAAGGAGGGCGGCGCCACCGGGATCCTGCCCGACCAGCAACCCAAGGCCGGTGACGGGGTGTTCGCGCCGTTCTTCGGCGTCGAGGCGCTGACCATGACCCTGGTCAACCGGCTGGCCGAACGCACCGGGGCCACCGTACTGTACGGTTGGTGCGAACGGATCGGCCCGGACATGCAGTTCGCCCTGCATATCGAGCCAGCCCCGCCCGAGGTCGCCGACCCGGACCCGCGCACCGCCGCGACCGCCCTCAACGCCGGCATCGAGCGGATCGCCCGCCGCGATCCGACCCAGTACCTGTGGACCTACAAGCGCTACACCCTGCGCCCGCCGGAAAGCGGCGAGGTCGATCCGTATGCCACCGAAGAACACCCGCACTGAGCGCGACGCTCTGTCGCGTCCCTGTCGCGATTGGAATCGGTGCCACCCGTCCCCACTGTGAAAGCCATGATGTCCCCCACGGCCCCTGCCATGTCCGATGCTGCCTCTTCCCTGTTCGGCGACCCGGCCGCGATCCGCTGCGAACGCGCGGTTGCCGAGCTGCGTGCCGGCCGCCCGGTGGTGATCGACGACGGCCACGGCCAGCGGCTGGCTTTCATCGCCCTGGACAGCAGCACCCGCAGCAGCTTCGGCGCTTTCGCCCAGGCCGCCGCTGACCGCCACTACCTGTTCCTCACCGCCACCCGCGCGCGGGTGCTGGGGGTCACTGCCGAACACGGCGCGCGCGTGCCGCTGGCCGGGATCGATTTCGATGCCCTGCCCTCGCTGAGCTACCTGCGCGAACCCGAGGCAATGCCGCCAGGCTGGAGTGCCGGCCAGGCACTCGACGACGGCGCGGTGGAAGTGGCGCGGCTGGGCCTGTTGCTGCCGGCCATGGTCGGGGTGTTGCTGGACGCCGATGACAGCCGCTTCGACGGCTGCGCGCAGGTGTCGCTGTGCGACCTCAGCCAGGGCGCCGAGCAAGCCGCGCATGCCTATGAGCTGGTGGCACGCTCGCCGGTGCCGCTGCGCGAGGTGGGCATGACCGAGTTCGCGGTGTTCCGCGGCGGCGTCGCCCAGCGCGACCAGGTGGCGGTGATTGTCGGCACCCCGGACCTGTCCGGCGTGGTGCCGGTCCGGGTGCATTCCTCGTGCCTGACCGGCGACCTGTTCGGCTCGCTCAAGTGCGACTGCGGCGACCAGCTGCGGCGCGGCCTGCGCAAGCTCAAGGAACTGGGCGGTGGCGTGCTGCTGTACCTGGACCAGGAAGGGCGCGGCACCGGCATCGCCGCCAAGATGCGCGCTTACGGTTACCAGCACGACGGACTGGACACCATCGACGCCGATGCGCAGCTGGGCTTCGGCGCCGACGAGCGTCGCTACGGCAGCGCGGTGGCGATGCTGCAGGGGCTGGGCGTGCACCGCGTGCAGCTGCTCAGCAACAACCCGACCAAGGCCCAGCGCCTGCGCAACGCCGGCATCGACGTGGTCGACTGCGTGCCGGTGACCGGCGACATCACGGTCGAGAACGAGCAGTACCTGCGTACCAAAGCCGAGCGTGCCGGGCATCTGCTCGACGTGGACGCGCTGATCCAGGCCGCGCAATAGCGCGCGGCAACCTGCTACCGTCAGCGCGACGGGCGCACCACCAAAGGGACGACGCCCGGCATGTTCCCCCTGCCGAGCACCCTGCCTTGCCCGACACCATCGTTACCCCTGCGTTCGCCACCCCGCCACCGCTTCCGGCGTTGCCACCGTTGCCCGCCAGCGCCGACTGGCAGCCGCTGCCACTGCGCGCGGCCAGCATCGCCGCCGCCGCCGGTGCGATCTCCGGTGCGCTGCTCATCGGCGGCGTATTGGCCGCAGGTTGGGTGGTGCTGGACCTGCCGATGCGCTGGCTCGGCGCTGCCGGCATGCTGGTGCTCGGTGCGCTGATCGGCGCGGGCTTCGGCTTCCGCCGCCAGCGGCGCACATACTGGCGGCTGGACGACCAGGGCCTGGGCGTGCGCCGCGACCTGATGTGGCAGCTGGAAACCCGCGTGCCGATCTCACGCGTGCAGCACCTTGACCTGCGCCGCGGGCCGATCGAACGCAGCGCGCGACTGGCCACGCTGGTGGTGCACACCGCCGGCAGCCGCTTCAGCGCGGTGACCCTGAGCGGGCTCGACGCCGACGATGCCGAACACCTGCGCGACACCCTCGCCCATCAACTCGACCGCGACGACGACGCGCTGTGAGTACGCCGCCACCGCTCGCTGAGGCGTCGGTCGCTGCCCCGCAGGAGCAGCGTCTGCATCCGTGGTCGTGGTTGTTCGTGCTGCTGATGCAGCTGCGCCAGTTCCTGCTGCCGCTGGTGGCGCTGGTGGTGTTCGGCAACCGGGGCGACCGCGACGAGATGTGGTCCTACCTGGCGGCGCTGATCGTCATCGCGGTGCTGGTGGGCATTTCGATCCTGCAATACCTGACCTACCGCTACCGGATCGGCCGCGACGGCATCAGCGTGCGCAGCGGGGTGATCTCGCGCAACCGGCGCGAGATCCCGTTCGCGCGCATCCACAATGTCGTGGTCCACCAGAACCCGCTGCACCGCCTGTTCGGCGTGGCCGAACTGCGCCTGGAATCGGCCGGCGGTCATCGGCCGGAAGCAGAAATGCGGGTGTTGAAGCTGTCCCAGGCGCTGGCGCTGGAACAGCTGGTGCGCCATCGCGGGCAGGAAGCGGACGCCGTAGCAACGCCAACCGGCAACGAGAACGCACCGGCAGCGCCCATCGACGACGTACTGCTGCGGCTGAGCCTTTGGGACGTGGTGCGTCTCGGCCTGCTCTCCAACCGTGGCTGGGTGGTGGTACTGGCCGCCTTCGGTGCCAGCTACCAGTTCTTCCCGCGCGGCACGGTGTCCGACGCGATCGAGCAGGGTGGCCGCCAGGCCTTCGGTTATGCCAGCCACCTGCATCCGGCCACCTGGGTGTGGGCGGTCGTCGCGGTCGTGATGGTGATCGGCTTCTGGCTGATGCTGCGGGTACTGTCGGTGGTGCTGGCGCTGCTGCGCTATTACGGCTTCCAGCTCAGCGAACACGAGCGCCGCCTGACCGTGGTCAGCGGCCTGCTCACGCGCCTGCGCAGCAGCGTCGCGCGGCGACGCATCCAGGCCTGGACGCTGCGCGAAAGCACGCTGCAGCGTTGGGCAGGGCGACGCCACCTGCGCATCGATATCGCCGCCGGCGCCGCCGTGGACAACGAGCGCCGCGACCTGCGCGAGCTGGCCCCGCTGGCCACCCCGCAGGCCTGCGACGCACTGGTGCAGCACCTGCTGCCGCAGCTGGAGTGGCCGCCTGCGCGCTGGCAGCCGGTGCAGCAGCGCGGCTGGTGGCGGCTGAGCCTGGGCGCGTTTGTGTGGCTGCCGGTGGTCGCCGCCGCTGCGGTCTGGAACGGTTACCCGGGCGGTGCGTTGATCCTCTTGTGGCTGCCGTGGTCGGCGTTCCGCGCGCACCGCCAGATGGCGCGCATCGGCTATCACCTGGACGACCAGTACGTGGCGGTGCGCGGCGGCTGGTGGCAGCGCTGGTGGCGGTTCGCCGAGTTGGACAAGCTGCAGAGCCTGCGCCTGTCGCGTTCCCCCCTGGACCGTTTACTGGGCACCGCCAGCGTGTGGCTGGACACCGCCGGCGCCAGCGGCAGCATCGCGCTGTGCCTGCGCTACCTGCCCGAAGCCGACGCGCGCGCGGTGCACGCGCAGCTGGGCAAGGCATTGGCCCGGCGTCGCCTGCACTGGTAGGAGCGCAGCCACGCATGGCGTGGCTCTACCCAAACGACTCCGGCGCGCGGGTAATGCCACGCCGCGCGCGGAAACCCACCATCGAGGGGCTTGGCAACGCCCTGCGTGGCAGCCCGTCCGGGTAGTGCCACGCCATGCGTGGCAGCCCTCCACCCCACTGCCCCGGAACCGCCACGCCGCGCGTGCCCCCCCCTCAACGCTTTGCCGGCCCCCAATACCCCAGCTCCCGGCGGATCTGCAGCCCCCGCGTCCACGCGCCGAACGGCTTGTGCTTGAGCGTGCCCAGTTCGCCGGACAGGAAATCCTCGGTGGCCGCGATCACCCGCTCGCTCGAATACCCGTCGCGGTACGGATGGATGGTGTCGGCATAACGCCGGATCTCGGCCATCAACGCCGGTTCCGGCGCCAGGGCGCGGTCCAGCATCGCCGGCAAGGCACTCGCATCGTCGAAGTCGATCATGTGCGGCTGCGGCACGCGGTTGCGGAAGGTCACCACCGGTTTGTGCTGCACCACGAACTCGGACACGATCGAGGAGGTGTCCGATACCAGCACGTCGGCGGCGCGCTGCGCGGCCATCACCTGCTCCGGTTCGATGAAGGCGGCGTTGTCGCCGGCCAGCGCGCGATAACGCGCGAACAGGTCCGCGCTGCACTTGGGATGCAGGGTCAGCAGCCAGTAGCGCTCGCCGCGCGCGATGTCGGCGGCAATAGGCGCGTACAGGTGCGGCGCCGCGCTCAGGCGCTCGGTGAAGGTCGAGCCGAACAGGATCACCGGGCGGCCGGCAGCCGTTGCCCGCAATGCGGCACTGGCCCCGCCATCGTCGCGGAACAGCGGGTCCAGCTTCGGCCAGCCGGTCTGCGCCACGGCGAAGTGACCCTCGCGCGACGCCAGCTCGCGGAACGGATCGGTGGTGGCCGGCCCCTGCGTGCAGTACAGGTCGAACAAGCCGCGCACGCGGAAATGGCCGCGCGCGCTGTCGCGCTTCTGCACGTTGAAGCCATGGAAGACCTGCACCTTGGCCCCGGCGATGAACGGCGGCACCCAGTTGGCGGCGCTGAACACCGCCCGCGGGCGCAGCGCCAGCGCCTGCCGGAGATCCACGTTGGGCACGCCCGGCAGCTGCGATCCGGCAGCCCCGTCGGCGAACCAGGCCGACACCGATTGACCGGACGCGTGCAACGCCTGGGCCAGTGGGGCGAGAATGGGCAGCGCATAACGCTCCGTCGCAAACAGCAGGTACTCGGCCATCATGTCCTCCACGACCGCTCCCACTGAACGGCCTCGCATCTCGGCCTGCATTATCGCGTTCAATGAAGCCGACCGCATCGGCGACTGCCTGGCCTCGCTGGCCTTCTGCGACGAGATCATCGTGGTGGACTCGTACTCCACCGATGCCACCGTGGCGATTGCGACCGCGGCCGGGGCCAAGGTGCTGCAGCGGCCCTTCGACGGCTTCCGCAGCCAGAAGGCCTTCTGCGTGGCCCAGGCCAGCCATGACTGGGTGCTGTGCCTGGACGCGGACGAGCGCATCAGCGACGACCTGCGCGCGGCAATCCTCGCCGCCCAGGCCGGCGGCTTCGCCGGCCACCATGGCTACCGCTTCGCGCGGTTGTCCGACTACTTCGGCAAATTCCTGCGCCACGGCAACGCCTACCCCGATCGCGTGCTACGCCTGTTCGACCGTCGCCACGGCGGCTGGCGCGGCAAGCGCGAGATCCACGAAGCGGCCAGCGTCGATGGCAGCGTCGGCGTGCTGCGCGGCGACCTCATCCACTATCCGTACCGCTCGCTGGAGCAGCAGTTGAGCAAGACCCAGCGCTACGCGCGGATGATGGCCGAGCACGAATTCGCGCGCGGCAAGCGCGCCACCCTGGCCAAGCTGGTGCTGGCGCCGGCCTGGCGGTTCTGGCGCGGGTTGCTGCTGCGCGGCGGCTTCCGCGATGGCTGGCACGGTCTGGTGTATGCCTACGTGCGCGCCAACTACGTGCGCCAGAAGACCATCATGCTGTGGATGCTCCAGCACGGGCAGCCGGTCAGCGACCCGCCGCGTGATCAGCCCGGCGACTGAGCCCGGGCGCCCGCCTGGGCCAGCGCCTGCCGGTGTACATGGCCCTGCATCACCGACAGGCCGGCCAGCAGCGCCACGATGGTCACGTAGAAGCTGGCGGTGATCTGGTGGGCGAACATCGACTGGGTTATCCCGCACAGCACGTAGGCCACCACGATCATGATCCCGGCCGCCGCCGGCCCACGGAAGGTGCTCTGGCCGCTGCGGCGGTGCAGACCCGCGAACAYCCACAGCGGCACCCCATAGACCGCCAGCAACAGCAGCAGCCCCGGGATTCCCTGCGTGGCCGACCACTCGGCCAAATCGTTATGCGCATGGCCCAGATGGCAGCGCAGTTCGCTGGGATCGTCGCGGCACACCGGCAGGCGCTGCATCGCGCTGTCGAAGTGGCCGATGCCCACCCCGGTCAGGGGATGGTCGATGAAGGTCTCGTAGGCCACCTGCAGCCGTTCCACGCGGGCGCCGGCGGAGGAGTCACTGTCGCCCCGCTCCATCCGCACCACGTCGCGCTGGAGTTCGGTCAGGCGCACCTGCTCGCGCAGGCTCGGGATGGTCAGGGCCAGCGCGGCGGCGATTGCCATCAGGCCCGTCAACACCCCAAGGCGCGCCGGCCCGGTGCGCCAGCGCAGGCTCATCGCCATCACCGCCAACAGCGCCAGCAATGCCAGCCACACCCCGCGGCTGCCACTGAGCACGATGGTTACGCAGCCGGCGACCATGCCCACGATCACCCAGCTCCAGCGCCGGTGTGGACGGCAGAACACCAGCAGCACCATCAGCACCAGCACGATGTCGGCCAGCACGATGGCATTGGTGCTCAGGTCGGCCCGTGGCGCGCCGCCGGCAACCTGCATGATCGCCAGCACCATGGTGCCGAGCAGGCCGACCAGCGATCCCGCCCATAGCCAGCGCAGTTCCGGCCGGAACGCGCAGACCCACAGCGCCAACCACGGAATCACCGCAAACCGCGAGCGGTTGTCGATGTCGCGCAGGCCCTGGTTGAACAGATACATCGACAGCAGCGCAAGACCGATCGCGGCCAGCATCATCCAGGTCAAGGCCATCACCGGCCGTCCGGCCAGGTGCCGCGCACGCCACAGCAGCTCCGGCGCCAACAGGGTGCTGAGCAGCAGCACGATGCCGTAGGGCAGCAGGTTCTGCGGCACGGTCAGGATCAGCGCCGGCAGGCAGAACAGCCCGACGTTGGCCATCTGATGGGCAATCCGACCCCGCCCCTGCAGCGGCGGCAGGGAAACATCGGACAGCGGGGACACGGTGTTGTGTTTCATTGCCACTCTCGACCACACACAGGCATGCGTGCCCCTGGCATCCTCGGACGCGACCGGCGTCCACGGGCATGGCGCACGCGCTGGGCAGCGCGCGCCCCATTATGCGTCTCAATCCTCATCGCCATCGATCCTGTGCAGCGCGCGTTCGCGCTCGGCCTCGGCGGAAGTCGCCTCGCACGGGCCGTGGATGTCGCTGGCCTTCACCAGCCACCAACGGCGACGGTTGGCGACCCCGGCCAGCTCGGCCGTATCGCGATCCACGCAGCCCAGCAGCGCATCCTCCTGCACCACCAGCCATCGCCGCGCCGGCTCGGCCGCCTGCCAGGCCACGCCATCGCGCAGCTGCCGGTCCCAACGTCGGTTGAAGCCGAACGTGGTGGCGGGCCGATCGGCCATCAGCAGGTTCTGCTCTTTCCATGCCACCAGCCCCAGTTCACCGTCGCTGCCGATGCGCTGGCCGATGTGCTGCATCAACCCGCGTGCGGAACTGGAATCGTTGAACAGCGGATAGCCGACCAGGCCGAAGGCGACCCAGGCCATGGCCAACGTGGCCACCACGGCCAGATGGAAACGGCGCGCCCCGGCCACGCACAGGCTCATTACCGCCCAGCAGCCCAGCGCCACGCCCACCCAGCCCAGCGCGGACGTCAGCGCGGTATCGATGCCGCGCTCCACGATCAGCTTGCTCTCAAAACCGGGCTGGCCGGTCAGCATCGCACTACCGGCGCCGAGCAGGCCCAGCGCCAGCAGAGCGACGAAGCCGCCCAGCAACCACTGCACGCCGCGACGGCGCAGCAGCCCCGGCAACAGCGGCGCCAGCGCCAGGCAGAACATCGGCAGTGACGGCAGGATGTAGACATCGCGCTTGCCGTGTGGAATCGAGAAGAACAGCACGATCAACAGCCACCAGCCGAGCAGCACCAGATAACGCGGGTCGCGCCGACGCAGGCGCCGCCACCAGGCCGGCACCGCCCACGGCAGGACCAGGAACGCCGGCACCCACATCGACGGCATCGTGCCCAGGAAGTACCACCACGGCTGGTGGTGGTCCCAGGACTGCGCATAGCGCTTGGCGGTCTGCCGGAACAGGATGTCGTCCATGTAGCTGCGGTACTCGGCCGAACCACTGCCGGTGGCAGCCAGCACCATCGGCAGCAGCCACAGCAGCACCGCCAGCGCGAACGCCAGCGGCCCCAGCCAGAAGCGCCAGTCGCGCACGTGCAGCCGCACCCGCGGCCAACCCAGCACCGAGGCCAGCGCGGCCGGCAGGATCATCAGCAGCGCGATCACCCCCACGCCCTTGGTGATCACCCCCAGCCCGGCGGCGAACCAGCCCAGCCACCACCACCGCCACGCCGGCCCGCAGAGCAGGTGGCGCAGCAGGCCATAGTTGGCCAGGGTGATGAAGAACACCACCAGCGGATCGATCTGCGCCTTCTTGGCCTGGAAGGTGAACTGCACCGCGAACAACAGCGCCCAGGCCGCATACAGCCCGACCCGACGGGTCCACAGCCGGCGGCCGAGGTCGTACACGCAGGCCAGGGTGCCCAGCGCGGCCAGCAGCGACGGCAGCAGGAAGGCCACCCGCCAGTTGCCGAAAACGCTGTAGAACAGCGCCTGGGCCCACATCAGCATGGGAGGCTTGTCTGAATACAGCTCGGTGCCGCGATGGGGGAACAGCCAGTCGCCGCTGAGCACCATCTGCTTGGCGACCAGCGCAAAGCGCGGCTCGTCCGAGGGCCAGGGATCACGCATGCCCAGGCCGGTTCCGAGAACCAGCAAGGCCATCAACGCAAGCAACCAGAACTCTCGGGACGCACGGGTATTGAGCATGGGGCGCATGTCTGGCGGTATTGGATCAGCCCTTTTTTAGCAGACGCGCGTAGAAGAAGCCGTCTGCACCTTCTTCACCGGGCAGGCGCTGGCGCCCGGCCCACGAGTCGTGGCCGAAGCGTTCATCCAATGGCAGGAAGCCTGCGCGGGGGGTGCGCTGGAGGAAGTCTTCGACCTGGAATTGGTTTTCTTCGCGCAGGATCGAGCATGTCGCATACAGCAGGGTGCCGCCGGGGGCGAGCATCCGGAAGCACGCATCCAACAGGCGCGCCTGCAGCGCGACCAGCGCCTCGATATCGGTCGCGCGGCGGTGCAGCAGCACGTCGGGCTGGCGGCGGATGATGCCGGTGGCCGAGCACGGTGCGTCCAGCAGGATGCAGTCGAAGGGTTGGCCGTCCCACCAGCTGTCCGGATCGGTGGCGTCGGCGGCCAGCACCTGTGCCTGCGCACCGACGCCGGTGCGCACGAAGGTCTCGCTGATGCGCTTGAGCCGGCGCGGATCGATGTCCAGTGCCAGCAGCTGCAGGGTCGGATCGCGCTCGAGCAGGTGCGCGGACTTGCCACCGGGGGCGGCGCAGGCATCGAGCACCCGCGCGCCGGTACGCGGCGCCAGGGCGTCGGCGACCTGCTGGGCCGACAGGTCCTGCACCGACAACGCGCCCTCGGCGAACCCGGGCAGCGCCGATACCGCCACCGGCACCGGCAGGCAGATCGCATCGCTGCCCAGCGCCGAGGTCTCGGCGGCAATGCCGGCGGCCGCCAGTTGCTCGAGCATGCTTTCGCGGGTGCCGTGCTGGCGGTTGACCCGCAGCCACAGGGGCGCGGCCACCAGGCTGGCACTGAACACGGCGTCGGCCTGTTCCGGCCAGTCCTGCTCGACCTTTGCCGCCAGCCAGTCCGGGAACGCATCGCGCGCCGGCGCACGCGGGATGCCATCGCGCTGGGCGCGGCGCAGCAGGGCGTTGACCATGCCGGCCTGGCGGTCGCGGCCCATCGCCCGCGCCGCTTCCACCGTCGCCGACAACGCCGCGTGGGCCGGAAGATCCAGGGCATCGAGCTGGGCGAAACCGACCAGCAACAGGGCACGCAGCTCGTCCTCGCGCACGCTCAACGGCCGCTGCATCCACTGCGCCAGAGCTGCATCGTATGCACCACGACGGCGCAGCACGGCAAAGCACAGCGCCTCCAGCAGCGCACGGTCGCGGCTGTCATCCAGCTGCGGCAAGGCCTGGGTCAGCTCGGCCTTGAGCGAGCGGCCACGGCCGATCACCTGGGCCAGGACCTTGGCGGCGAGCACCCGGGTAGGCACGCCCGGTGCCATGGCCGCGCGCGGGGCCGCCTTGTTGTCACGGGTCTGGGTCATCTCAGGCGCCCACGACCAGGTCACGGCGCGCATTGAGGTAGTCGGCGGCGGTGATCGCCTTGCCCCCCTCGCGCTGCAGCACGCGCAGGCGCAGCGCGCCTTGCCCGCAGGCGATGTCGATGCCGTCGCGCGAGGCTGCCAGCAGGGTGCCCGGGGCCTGGCCCTGGTTGTCCGGCAGGGCCACCGCGCCGTGAATGCGCACGCGTTCGCCGGCCAGCGTGGCCTCGGCGATCGGCCACGGATTGAAGGCGCGCACGGTGCGCTCCAGCGCCTGGGCATCCTGTGCCCAGTCCAGCCGCGCTTCGGCCTTGTCCAGCTTGTGCGCGTAGGTCACCCCGGCCTCCGGCTGCGGCTGGGCAATCGGCTTGATCCCCGCGCGCAGCAGGCCCAGGCCATCGGACAGCACCTGCGCGCCCAGCTCGGCCAGGCGGTCGTGCAGGTGGCCGCCGGTATCGCTGGCGCCAATCGCGACGTGCTGCTTGAGCAGGACCGGGCCGGTATCCAGGCCCGCTTCCATCTGCATCAGGCACACGCCGCTTTCGGTGTCGCCGGCCTGGATCGCGCGCTGGATCGGCGCGGCGCCGCGCCAGCGCGGCAGCAGCGAGGCATGCACGTTCCAGCAGCCGTGGGTGGGGATGGACAGCACGGCCTTGGGCAGGATCAACCCGTAGGCCACCACCACCATCAGGTCCGGCTGCAGGTCGCGCAGCTGCTGCTGGGCTTCGGGGGTCTTGAGGGTTTCCGGCTGGAACACCGGGATGCCACGCGCGATCGCCTCCAGCTTCACCGGCGAGGGCATCAGCCCGCGCCCGCGTCCGGCCGGGCGGTCCGGCTGGGTGTACACGGCCACCACTTCATGGTGGCGCGCCGCCACGCGCAGCGAGGACACGGCGAACTCCGGCGTACCGGCAAAGACAATCTTCATGGCAACCCCACTTGCAGAAAGTAAAACGGCGCCGGTGACCGGCGCCGAACAACCGGGTGCGGCGCGCGGTCAGCCCGCGCGGCCGTGCCCGTGGCCATCTCAGGCAACGTGCTTGCGCTGCTTGGCCAGCTTCTTGCGCACCATCTCGCGCTTGAGCGGCGAGAGGTAGTCGATGAACAGCTTGCCGTCCAGGTGGTCCATCTCGTGCTGGATGCACACGGCCAGCACGCCATCGGTGGTCAGCTCCTGGGGCTGGCCCTGGCGGTCGAGGTAGCGCACGGTGATGTCGTTGGCGCGGGTCACATCGGCAAAGATGCCCGGCACCGACAGGCAGCCTTCCTGGTAAACCTGGCCGCCTTCGCTGGCCACGATTTCCGGGTTGATGAACACCTGCGGGGTGTCCTTCTCTTCGCTGACGTCGATGACCATGAAGCGCTTGTGCACATCCACCTGGCTGGCGGCCAGGCCGATGCCCGGGGCGTCGTACATGGTGTGGAACATGTTGTCGATCAGTTCCTGGAACGCCGGGGCGGTCACTTCGGCGGGTTCGAGCAGCGCAGCCTTGGTGCGCAGGCGCGGGTCGGGGAACTCGAGGATAGGCAGGATAGCCATGGCAAATACCGGTAGGGGGCGCCGGTCAAAGCGGCGTACGTCGCAATTCTATCGCCAACGCTTGCCCTGCGCCCCGGTTTCTGGACTATAGTGCGGGCACCTGTTGGGGAATCAGGCACCACACCTATGTTTGAACGTACTCGTACGGTCGTCGCCGTGGCGATGTTGACCGTCGCCACCTATGCTACCGCCGTTGAAGTGAATGGCGGGCACCCGGATACCTACGTCGTCCGCAAGGGCGATACCTTGTGGGACATTTCCGCGCGCTTCCTGAAAAAGCCGTGGTTGTGGCCGGAGATCTGGCAGGCCAATCCGCAGGTCAAGAACCCGCATCTCATCTACCCGGGCGACGTACTCAGCCTGGCCTACCTGGACCGCGTCGTGGCCCAGCCCGGCCCGCGCCAGGAAGCGCCGATCAATGCGATCCCGCTGGATCAGGTCGAACCGTTCCTGAAGCAGCTCAGCGTGGTCGATGAGATCAAGTCGCTGCCGTTCGTGGCCGGCCTGGAAGACAACCGCCTGCGCGCCACCAACGGCCAGGTTGCCTACGTGCGCGGCCTGGACGGGGCGGAAGTGGGCCAGCGCTACGCGGTGGTCCGTCCGACCGTCCGCTACGCCCTGCCCAAGCCGACCGAAGAGCTGACCGCCCGCGGTGAGGTCACGCCGGGCAGCGGCAACGTCTGGAAGAACTATTTCGTGCCCAGCAAGCGCAACCAGACGCTGGGCTACGAGCTGGCCCAGGTCAACATAGGCACGGTCACCAAGGTTGCCTCCGGCAATGTCGATGTGACCACCATCGCCCTGCAGACCCAGATCGGCGCGCGTGAAGTACGCAACGGCGATCGTCTGGTGCCGGTCGAAGCCAATCCTTACGACCTGCAGTTCTTCCCTCATGTCCCGGCGGCCCAGAGCGAAGGCCTGGACATCCGCGTGCTGGCGGTGACGGACATGTTCCTGTCCGGGGGGCCGCGTGATGTCATCGCCATCTCCGCCGGCAGCGCCAATGGCATCGACAACGGCACCGTAGTGTCGCTGTGGCGCCAGGGCCGCCACGTGGCCAACACGATGAAGTACCCCGGTTCGTCGCGGATGGACGATTCGCTGACCGACGGCGCCGGCCGGATCACCCTGCCCGACGAGTACGCCGCCCATGCGATGGTGTTCCGCACCTTCGACAAGGTCAGCTACGCGCTGGTGATGCAGGGGGTCAAGCCGGTCCAGGTCGGCTACGCGGCCAAGCACCCCGACGCGCAGTAACGCGGCAATTCCTGACGCAACACTCCGACGGCGCCCCAGGGCGCCGTCGGCGTATGCGGCCTAGCCTGAGGGGATGAGCCCCCTTCTCACCGATGATTCCGACACCGTGCTGCGTCTGGCCCTGGCCGGCGGCAGCGTGCTTTCGCGCCGCCGCCTGCTGGAGCAGCACGGCGATGCCGGCCACGCCCTGCGCGCCGGCCCGGCTGCCTGGCGCGCGGCCGGTTGCAGCCCCGGCCAGTGCAGCCGCCTGGCGACACCCGATCCCGCCCTGTTGGCCCGCGCACAGGCATGGTTGGCCGAACCGGACCACCACCTGCTGTCCATCACCGGCGAGGACTACCCGGTGTTGCTGCGCCACCAGCCGGAGGCGCCACCGGGCCTGTTCGTGCAGGGGGACCCGGCCGCGTTGTGGCATCCCGGGGTGGCCGTGGTCGGCAGCCGCACCCCATCCCCCAGCGGCGCCGAGCTGGCCGCGGAATTTGCCGGGGCGTTGGCGCGCAGCGGTCTGTCGGTGGTCAGCGGGCTGGCTGCCGGGGTCGATGGGCGGGCCCATGACGCCGCGCTGCAGGTACCGGGCGGACTGACCGTGGCGGTGGTCGCCACCGGGCTGGACCAGACCTACCCGCCGGCCCACGCCGGGTTGCAGGCGCGGATCGCCGCGCGCGCCGCCGTGGTCAGCGAGTACCCGCCCGGGATCGCGCCGAAGGCGCATCAGTTCCCCGCACGCAACCGGCTCATTGCCGGGCTGGCGCTGGGCACGCTGGTGATCGAGGCCGCCCATCGCTCCGGTGCGCTGATCACCGCGCGGCTGGCCGCCGAGGCCGGCCGCGAGGTCTTCGCCGTGCCCGGCTCGGTGCGCAATCCGCGCGCCCGTGGCTGCCATCGGCTGATCCGTGAGGGTGCCCAGCTGGTGGAGCATCCTGACGAGGTGATCGCCGGGCTGACCGCGCTGGCCGGCAGCCTCGGCCAGGCCTTGCGAAGCCGGCTGGACGCCCCCACTGAACAGGCACGACCCACGCCGCGAGGCGCCCCTCCCTTCTCCGACCCGAACTACCAGCGCTTGTGGCAGGCACTGGATGACAACCCAACGGGTATGGATTCATTGATCCAGCGCAGCGGATTGACGACGGCCCAGCTGTCGGCCATGCTGCTGATCATGGAACTGGATGGAAAGGTGGTGGCCCATTACGGGCGCTACTGTCGAAAACCCTAGTTTCTTCACCTCCACAGCGTCGTTGACGCAGGCCGAGGGGCAATGAAAGAGAGCATTCTGGATGTCCTGCTGTACCTGTTCGAACATTATTTCAGCGAGGATCCGGACCTTGTCCGTGACCGCGACACCCTCCAGAACAGCCTGATACAGGCCGGCTTCAGCCCCACCGAAATCAAGAAAGCGTTCGACTGGCTCGATGCCCTGGCCGACCAGCGGCCTGCCGTGACCCTGGCCCGGGTCGATGGCCCCGTGCGCATCTATCACGGGCCGGAGCTGGACAAGCTTGACGTCGAAGGGCGTGGTTTCCTGATGTTCCTGGAGCAGCACGGCATCCTCGACGCCAACCAGCGCGAGCTGGTGCTGGACCGGGCGATGGCGCTGGACCAGGACGAACTGGACCTGGACGACCTCAAGTGGGTGGTGCTGATGGTGCTGTTCAACCAGCCCGGTTCCGAGGCGGCGTACGCCTGGATGGAAACCCAGATGTTCATTGACGAACCGGAACCGCTCCACTGACCGTACACTGGGCGCCTTGCGCATTCAGGAGCGTGCCGTGGGCCAGTGGTTCTATGCAGAAGGAAATCGCCAGCAGCGTGGGCCGCTGGCGTCTGACGAGCTGATCGCGCTTTACCAGTCCAGCCGCATCGCGGCCGATACGCTGGTATGGCGCGACGGCATGGCGCAGTGGCAACCGCTGCGCGAGGTCGCCGACGAGATCGGTCTGGTCCTGGTGCCGCCCCCGACCAGCGCATCCGATCCCGTCATCCCGGCCGATATCGACACCGTGAGCGTCCCTGTGGAGCCGGTGGCACCGGTGCCACCGCAGATCCCCGCGCCGGTTCCACCGGTGGCGACGCCGCCGCCGACGACCGCCCCCCTCGCCGCTGGCACGGTGCCGCCGCGCAAGGGCCTGTCCGGCTGCGCGATCGCAGGCCTGGTGGCCGGCGTGTGCGTGCTGGTGCTGGTGGGCATTGCCGGCATCCTCGCCGCGATCGCCTTGCCGGCCTATCAGGAATACACGCTGCGCGCGAAAACCACGCAGGCTGTCGCGGAACTGGCGCCGATCAAGCTGCAGATGGTCGAGTTCGTCAGCACCAACGGACGCTGCCCGGTGAATGCCGATGAAGGCTTCCAGGCGGCCGAAGACTACGCGAGCGGCGCGCTGGCGGCGGTGCATATCGGTCGCTTCGACAACAGCCATTGCGGCATCGAAGCGGCATTGTCGGTGCCCGACCAGACCAAGCTGGACGGCAAGCTGTTGTGGCTGGATTACGACCCGGACCAGCAGCACTGGACCTGCACCTCCGAAGCCGACGACAAGTACCTGCCGCTCGATTGCCGCGGCTGACACCGGACCGATGTCCATGGACGAATCAAAGGGGATTGACGCAATGACTGAGTGGTATTTCGCCGATGGCCAGGAACGCCAGGGCCCGTTGACGGCCGATGAGCTGCGCCTGCGTTTCCAGCGCGCGCAGATCAACCTGGCCACGCTGGTGTGGCGCGAAGGCTATCCGCAGTGGAAACCGTTGTCTGAAGCGGTGGACGAGCTGCAGCTGCAGAACCTGTCCAGCGCGGCCGAGAACCTCGGCAGCGGCTTCGACCTGCGTGGCGATTACACCGCCATCGACAACGGCACCGCGCCGTTGCCCGGCACCGGGGGCGGTACCCATTCGCCGTACACGGCTCCGGCGGCCAGCAGCTATGCCGGCACGGCGGTGGTCAGTGGCGGTGACGTGGTCTATGCCGGCTTCTGGAAGCGCTTTGCCAGCTACTTCATCGATTCGCTGGTGGTCGGTGTGATCAACGTCCCGATCAGCCTGATCTTCAACGGGATCGGCGCGGTGTCGGGCAACGAATCGGTGGGCGTGGTGATGAGCCTGCTGGCGATGGCGGCCAGCCTGGTGGTGGGCGTTGCCTACTACGCCGGTTTCCATTCTTCGGCGGGCGGCGCGACGCTGGGCAAAATGGCCGTTGGCATCAAGGTGGTGCGGGGCAACGGCGAACGCCTCACGCTGGGCCGCGGTATCGGCCGCTACTTCGGTTTCCTGCTGAGCAGCCTGACCCTGATGATCGGTTTCATCATGGCCGCCTTCACCGAACGCAAGCAGGCCCTGCACGACATGATCTGCGACACGGTGGTGGTCGACAAATGGGCCTACACCGAGAACGAACACCTGCAGGAACCGGGCCTGGGTACCGTCACGATCGTGATCCTGGTCATTTCCGGCCTGGCCACGGTGGCCGCTATCGGGCTGGGCATCGCCATGATCGGGGTCATCGCCAGCTCGATGTCCTGAGTGGATCCTCACACCGGGCCGCTTGACACGAGCGGCCCGTCGTGATTCCTCTAATAAGAGAAAGAAGCTGAACGCCCGGCGCATACCCGGGCGTTCAGTTTATGGATATCGCCCGCTGCCCTTCACTAATGCGGCCATTTGCTCCACCCTAGCGCCCTCCCCCGGGCCGCYGCCCAAAGAAATAACTGACATGCCCAAGCACCTGCTCATCGTCGAATCGCCCGCCAAGGCCAAGACGATCAACAAATACCTCGGCAAGGACTTCACCGTCCTGGCCTCGTATGGGCATGTGCGCGACCTCGTGCCGAAGGAAGGCGCGGTCGACCCCAACAACAACTTCGCGATGCGCTACGACCTCATCGAGAAGAACGAAAAGCACGTGGATGCCATCGTCAAGGCTGCCAAGACCGCCGACGACATCTTCCTGGCAACCGATCCGGATCGCGAGGGTGAAGCGATCAGCTGGCACATCGCCGAGATCCTGAAGGAACGCGGGCTGGTCAAGGACAAGCCGATGCAGCGGGTGGTCTTCACCGAGATCACCCCGCGTGCCATCAAGGAAGCGATGGGCCATCCGCGCGAGATCGCCGGCGACCTGGTCGATGCCCAGCAGGCGCGTCGCGCGCTGGACTACCTGGTCGGCTTCAATCTCTCCCCGGTGCTGTGGCGCAAGGTGCAGCGCGGCCTGTCCGCCGGCCGCGTGCAGAGCCCGGCGCTGCGCATGATCGTCGAGCGCGAGGAAGAGATCGAAGCCTTCATCGCCCGCGAGTACTGGAGCATCGATGCCGCCTGCGCGCATCCGTCGCAGCCCTTCAATGCGCGCCTGATCAAGCTGGACGGGCAGAAGTTCGAACAGTTCACCGTGACCGACGGCGACACCGCCGAAGCGGCACGCCTGCGCATCCAGCAGGCGGCGCAGGGCGCCCTGCACGTCACCGACGTGGCCAGCAAGGAGCGCAAGCGTCGCCCGGCCCCGCCGTTCACCACTTCCACGCTGCAGCAGGAAGCCTCGCGCAAGCTCGGCTTCACCACCCGCAAGACCATGCAGGTGGCGCAGAAGCTGTACGAAGGCGTGGCCATCGGCGAAGAAGAAGGCACGGTCGGCCTGATCTCGTACATGCGTACCGACTCGGTCAACCTGTCCCAGGACGCGCTGGCCGAGATCCGCGACGTGATCGCCCGCGATTACGGCATCGCCTCGCTGCCCGACCAGCCCAACACCTACCAGACCAAATCCAAGAACGCCCAGGAAGCGCATGAAGCCGTGCGTCCGACCTCGGCGTTGCGCACCCCGGCACAGGTCGCCCGCTTCCTCACCGACGACGAGCGCAAGCTGTACGAGCTGATCTGGAAGCGTGCGGTGGCCTGCCAGATGATCCCGGCCACGCTCAACACCGTCAGCGTGGATCTGTCGGCCGGCAGCGAGCACGTGTTCCGCGCCAGCGGCACCACCGTGGTGGTGCCCGGCTTCCTGGCCGTGTACGAAGAAGGCAAGGACACCAAGAGCGCCGAGGACGACGACGAAGGCCGCAAGCTGCCGGCGATGAAGCCCGGCGACCGCGTGCCGCTCGATCGCATCGTGGCCGACCAGCACTTCACCCAGCCGCCGCCGCGCTTCACCGAAGCGGCGCTGGTCAAGGCGCTGGAAGAATATGGGATTGGCCGTCCGTCGACGTATGCCTCGATCATCCAGACGCTGCTGTTCCGCAAGTACGTGGAAATGGAAGGCCGCAGCTTCCGCCCGTCCGACGTCGGCCGAGCGGTGTCCAAGTTCCTGTCCAGCCACTTCACCCAGTACGTGGACTACGACTTCACCGCCAAGCTCGAAGACGAACTCGATGCCGTCTCGCGTGGCGAGGAAGACTGGATTCCGTTGATGGCCCGCTTCTGGGACCCGTTCAACAAGCTGGTGGTGGAAAAGAACGAATCGGTCGACCGTGCCGAGGCCAGTGGCGCGCGCGAGCTCGGCACCGACCCCAAGACCGGCAAGCCGGTCAGCGTCCGGCTGGGCCGCTTCGGGCCGTACGCGGCCATCGGCAGCACCGCCGAGGACGCCGAGGACAAGCCCAAGTTCGCCTCGTTGCGTCCGGGCCAGTCGATGCACACCATTGCCCTGGAAGACGCGCTGGAGCTGTTCCTGATGCCGCGCGCGCTGGGCCAGGACAAGGATGAGGATGTCAGCGTCGGCATCGGCCGCTTCGGCCCGTTCGCCAAGCGTGGCAGCACCTACGCCTCGCTGAAGAAGGAAGATGACCCCTACACCATTGACCTGGCCCGGGCGGTCTTCCTGATCGAAGAAAAGGAAGAGATCGCGCGCAACCGGATCATCAAGGAATTCGAGGGCAGCGAGATCCAGGTGCTGAACGGTCGGTTCGGTCCGTACATCAGCGACGGCAAGATGAACGGCAAGATCCCCAAGGATCGCGAGCCGGCGTCGCTGACCCTGGCCGACGTGCAGCAGCTGATGGAAGAAACCGGCAAGCCGGTGCGCAAGGGCTTCGGCAAGAAGGCCACCAAGAAGGTCGCCGCCAAGAAGGCCCCGGCCAAGAAGGCGGCGGGCGAGACGGTGAAGAAGGCGGCGGTCAAGAAGACGGCCACCAAGAAAACCGCGGTAAAGAAGGCAGCCAAGAAGACCCCGGCGAAGAAGGTCGCCAAGAAAGCGGTGAAAAAAGCAGTCAAGAAAGCCGCTTCCTGAGCCGGCTTTCGCCGCGCTGCGTCTATCCCCCTGTGCCGTAGCGGGGGGATAATCCCGGCATGAACGTACTCACCCTGGATACCGCCCTGCCTGCGCTGCGCGCCGGTGGGGTGATCGCCTATCCCACCGAAGCAGTCTGGGGCCTGGGCTGCGACCCCGGCAACGAGCCGGCGGTGATGAAGCTGCTGCGGATCAAACAGCGTCCCGTCGAGAAAGGCATGATCCTGGTGGCGGCCGAGCTGGCCCAGCTTGAGGGCTGGGTGCGTCTGCAGGCGCTGCCCGCATCGCGCCAGGCCGCCGTGCTGGCCAGTTGGCCCGGCGCGCACACCTGGATCCTGCCGGCGGGCCCGCGCGCGCCGCGCTGGATCACCGGGGAGCACAGCGGGATTGCGGTGCGGATCAGCGCCCATCCGCGGGTGGCCGCGCTGTGCCGCGCCTGGGGCGGCCCGCTGGTGTCCACCAGCGCCAACCTGGCCGGTCGCCCACCGGCACGCACCCGCGCCGAGCTGGACCCGGCGTTGCTGCCCCTGCTGGATGGACTGATCGACGGCGACACCGGCGGGCTGGCCCAGCCGACCCCGATCCGCGACGCGCTCAGCGGCGACATCCTGCGCAGCTGAGCCCGGGTTTTGCGTGCGTGCCGGCAAAGCCGCACACTGTGGCCATGCACCGACTGACCGCCCTGAGCCTGTCCCTGCTGCTATGCGCCGGCAGCCTGCCACTGGCCGCGCAGGATGCCGCCAACGTTCGCGTGTACCGCTGCGTGGGTAGCAACGGCGCGGTGGCGCTGCAGGATGCGCCCTGCCGCGATGGCCGCCAGGAAGTGCGCGACATGCAGCGCCCGCGTGATCCCGCCCCGCGCGTGGTGCGCAGCGACCGCGATCCGGATCAGGCGCCCACGCCCGCTGCCCCCCAGCGCGAAGTGCGCTATGTGCACGTGCAACCGCCGCAGCCCCTGTACGAATGCGTGCGCGATGACGGCGGCCGTTACACCAGCGACAGCGACGAGGGCAATCCGCGCTGGGTGCCGGTGTGGACCAGCGTGTACGCCCCTTATGGGCCCGGTTACCGCCCTCCCGGCGGCGGCCGGCCACCGCCGCGGCCGCAGCCATTGCCGCCGATCGCGCCGATGGGCGCGGGGTCGGTGCAGTCCAGCGGCGGTGCGCTGACCGTCTCCGGCGGCGGCCGCCACGGCGGGGGCAGCATCCGCATTGGCGGCGGCAGTACGCAGTGGGAAGGGGAACGCCAGGGCTACCCGGGCACCTACACCGACACGGTGATCCCGACCGGCAACGTGCTGGTGCGCGATCAGTGCACGCCATTGCCGCAGCAGGACGTCTGTTCGCGCCTCAAGGACCGCCGCTGGGAGCTGGTGCGCCAGTACAACAGCGCGTTGCAGGGTGAGCGCGATGCGCTCAGTCGCGAGCAACGCAGCGTTGATGCGCGGTTGGACCGCGACTGCCGCTAACGCGTGTTTCAATGTGCAGGCGCATTTGGCGCTGTCGACGACACGCACGAACCCACGCCGATGCATGTAGCTTCCGCTCCCACCCTGTGCGCGTCGCGCTCGACTCGCCCCGCGCTGCCCACCCGCGCGCTGCTGCTGGCCGCCCTGCTGTGTGCGTCTGCCGCCGCGCGGGCCGATGACGTGGTGCTGTTCCGCTGCACCGACGCCGACGGCGCGCTGACCGTGCAGAACAAGCCCTGCCCGGCGGGCAGCTCGCAGCGCATCGAGCGCTTCGTGGCGCCCGCGTCGCGCCAACCGCCGGGGACCGCCGAAACTGCCGGCACTGCCGCGCCAGCGGCCATCGCGCCTGTGGTCGATGCAACCGCCATGGCCGACATGCTCCAGCACGCCCCACTGCCGATCCTGCAGGGCGACGTGCAGACGTCGGTGGAAGCCGAAGGCAACGCCATCCTGGACAGTGACGTGGTCCGCCGCCAGGCGCAACAGGAGGCGGCGGCCGCGAAGGACGCCGCAGCGGTGGCCAAGGCGCCGCTGCCGGAGATCTACCAGTGCCAGGGCAGCGACGGCAACCGTTACCTGCACGAGCGCGAGCCGGCACCGCCGCACTGCGTGCTGATGACCGTCACCGGCCTGGGCGGCAACACGCCCGTCAATGCGGCCGGGTGCGAAGTGATCCGCGATCAGTGCGAAGCCGTCGCCGACGCGCAGCGGTGCAGCAGCTGGCAGCAGCGCTTCCGCGATGCACGTGGCAGCGAGCGTTTCGCCGCCCCGGAGAACAAGGCCAGGGCCATCGCCGAGCGCGAGCGGTTGCAGGCGATCCTCGCCGACAGCGATTGCGCCGTGCCGTAGCCCCAGCCGTTGCCCGGCCTCAGAACCCGTAACGCAGGAAACCGCCGTCCACCGCGATGCACTCACCGGTGACATAGCTCGACGCCGGCAGGCACAGGAACCCGACCGCCGCAGCCACTTCCTCGGGCTCGCCGATGCGGCGCATCGGGGTGCGGTCGATCACTTCTTCGTAGTAATCCGGGTCGGACAGCGGACCGGAGGTGCGCCGGGTGCGGATGTACCACGGCGCCACCGCGTTGACCCGGATGCCGTCTTCGGCCCATTCCACCGCCAGGTTGCGCGTCATCTGGTGCATCGCCGCCTTGGTCATGCCATACACCGCGCCGCTGCGCACGTGGGTGAGCCCGGACACGCTGCCGACATTGACGATCGCCGAGGCCGCATGCCGGGCCAGCAACGGGTGTGCGTACCGCGACAGTTCGAACGCCGAGAACAGGTTGGTCTCGAAGATCCCGCGCCATTCGTCTTCGGTGTATTCGGTGGCCGGCTTGGTGATGTTGCCGCCGGCGTTGTTGATCAGCAGGTGCAGGCCATCGCTGTGGTCTTCGACCCAGTCCAGAATCTCGCGGCGGTCTTCGTCATCTGAGACGTCGGCGGCCAGGCCATGGATCTCGCGATCGGGAAAGGTGTCGACCAGTTCATCGCGTGCCATTTCGAGCGCGTCGGCATCGCGGCCGACGATCAGCACGTCGGCACCGAAGCCCAGCAGTTCCCGCGCAATGGCCAGGCCGATGCCGGCACTGGCGCCGGTGATCAATGCGGTCTGTCCGTCCAGTCGCCAACGTTGCGCGCTCACATGTGTCTCCTGCGTCGGGGCACTGCCCCCTGCTGCCGGCGCGTTGCACCGTGCAACGCGTCCGGCGCAAGGATAGCGCAGCACTCGCGCACCGTCGGCGCACCCGCCATCACACTTGGCCTGCGCGACGGTGCGACACTGCCCTCCCCGGCCCATCGCGAGGCGCGTGCCATGAACATCCGTACTCTCCTGCCGTTGATTGCGCTGCTGGCCGCAACCGGCTGCAACCGACCAGTGCCAGCGCCGGCACCGGACACGCCGCCGGCGCCGCAGGCCACCGCGCTGCGCGATGCGATGCAGCAGCCACTCGACAAGGCCAAGGCCGCGCGCGACATGCTGGAAAAGGCGCCGGACCCCCGTGCCGCCGATGACGCAGGAAACGACGCAGCCAAAACACCCTGACCAATGCGGCAACGCCACCCCATGGGGTGGCGGCACGCGGTAGAGCCAAGAAAAAGCCCGGCATTCGCCGGGCTTTTTCATCTCGCGTTGCAACCGGTCAGAACCCGCAGAAGCAATACGCCAACGCCTTCACCGGGGCGCTGCCGCGCGGATCGCGGGCGGCGTCTTCGACGAAGCGCAGCTGGGTATCCAGCTCCGGCATCGAACGGGCCAGCATCAGCCGCGCCATGCCCGACTCGCCCAGCATCCACGCACCGGCGTGGCTGCCGGCGAAGCCGCTCATGAACTGCGCGAACGGGGTGGCGCCCTTCTCGATGTAGCGCACGCGGACCTTGTCCACGCCGCCCAGCTTGGCGCGCTTGGCGGCGTCGGCAACCGCCGCCTTGAGCCCGCCGAATTCGTCGACCAGGCCACGTTCCTTGGCCTGCGCACCGCTCCACACGCGACCGCGGGCGACTTCATCGACCGCCTCGACCGGCTTGTTGCGGGCGTCGGCGACCTTGCCGGTGAAATCGGCGTAGCCCTTGTTGATCACCGACTGGATCACCTGGCCCACGGCCGGATCCATCGGACGGGTCATGTCGAACGCACCGGCGAAGCGGGTGGTGCCCACGCCATCGGTGTGCACGCCGATCTTGTCCAGCGAACGGGCCACGTTCGGGATCATGCCGAAGATGCCGATCGACCCGGTGATGGTCGACGGATCGGCGTAGATGCGGTCGGCGTTCATGCTGATCCAGTAACCACCGGACGCTGCCAGATCCCCCATCGACACCACCACCGGCTTGCCGGCGGCCTTCAGCGCGACCACTTCGCGACGGATCTGCTCGGAGGCGAACACTTCACCGCCCGGCGAATCCACGCGCAGCACCACGGCCTTCACGTCCTTGTCGTCGCGCGCTTCGCGCAGCAGCGCCGAGGTCGACACGCCACCGACGCGACCGGCCGGCAGGTCGCCACCGGCGATTTCACCGGCCGCCACGATCACCGCCACCTGCGGACGCGAGTCCACCGGCGAACGACGGGTATCGAGCACCGACAGGTAGCTGTCCAGGTTGACGCTGCGGAAGCCGCCATCGGCGTCTTCATCGGCCACGCCACGATCGGCCAGCAGGTCTTCGACTTCCTCACGGGTCTTCAGGCCATCGACCAGCTTCTGCTGCAGGGCGAACTTGGCCAGGTCGCCACCGGCGGCGGCGATGCCCTCGGGCATGGTGTCGATGCCGGCGGCCAGCTGTGCGGCATCGAGCTTGCGTGCCTTGGCGATGTCGCCCAGGTAGCGCTGCCACACATCGGTCATCCAGAACAGATCCGCTTCCTTGGCCTGCGCCGAGGCCGCATCGAGCACGTACGGCTCGGCGGCGGACTTGTACTCGCCCACCTTGAACAGATGCACGTCCACGCCCAGCTTGTCCTGCAGGCCGGTGCGGAAGTACTGGCGGTAACGGCCGAGGCCTTCCAGCACCACGCCGCCCATCGGGTCCAGATAGACCTCGTTGGCCTGCGCGGCCAGCAGGTACTGCGACTGGCTCATGTTCTCGCTGAAGGCCACCACCTGCTTGCCCGAGGCACGCAGGTCCTGCAGCGCGGCGACCACTTCGCGCATCGAGGCGAAACCGCTGGGCTGCAGCTTGTCCAGCTGCAACACGACGCGTTCGATCTTCTTGTCGTCGCGGGCGGCTTCGATCGCGCGGATGAGGTCGCGCAGCTGCACCTCGTCGGCGCCGTTGTCGCCCACGGCCTTGGCCAGCGCGCGGCTGACCGGATCGGCACTGTACTGCTCGACCAGCTTGCCTTCCGGCGCGATCACCAGGGTGGTGCGGTCCTGCAGCGACTTGCCCGCGGTGGCGCTCTTGCCCATCGCGACGACGAACAGGATCAGCACCAGCAACAGCAGGCCGAAGAAGACCAGGTTGAGGATCAGCCTGCGGGTAAAGTTCATCACATCCCACAGCCCGATGAAGAAGCTGGCGACGGGATTGCGACGCGCGGGTTGGTTCATGGGGAAAACTCCAGTTGGCTTCTTGCCGTAGTGCCAGCATAGCCGTTGCCGGGCAGCCCGGCATCGGACACAAGTAAGGGGGTCGTCAGGCGGCGCATGTCACGCCGCCGTGGTGATGGGGCTGCCGACACGCCGGCTGCTGACGTGCAGCCGCCATGCCATCAGGATGGCCGCGGCGGTCAGGCCCAGGATCAGGCCCAGCCACATGCCCTGCGGCCCCATGCCCAGCCCGAGGCCGAGCCCGGCGCCCAGCGGCATGCCCAGGCCCCAGTACGAGAACATGGCGATGAACATCGGCACGCGGGTGTCCTTGAGACCGCGCAGCGCGCCGGCCGAGAGCACCTGGATGCCATCGGGGAACTGGAACGCAGCCGCATACAGCAGCAGTGTGGAGGCCAGCGCGGCCACGCCCATGTCGGCGGTGTAGACCCCGACGATGGCGTCGTGCCCGAACAACAGCACCAGCGCCGAAAGCGTCTGCGTGCCCAGGATGATCACCAGCCCGGCGATGGCCGCGCGGCGCACGCCCAGCCCGTTGCCGCTGCCGACCGCGTGGCCGACGCGCACGGTGGTGGCCTCGGCCACGCCCATCGGGATCATGAAGCACAGCTGGGCGACGTTGATCGCGATCTGGTGCGAGGCCGCTTCGGTGGCGCCCAGGCGACCGATCAGCAGCGCGGTGACGATGAACAGCCCGCCTTCCATCAGCACGGTGATGCCGATCGGCAGGCCGGTGCGCAGCAGGTCCCAGATCGCGGCCCAGCGCGGCGCCTCGAAATGCGAGAACAGCTGCAGGTGCGCAAAGCGCTTGGTCTTGAACAGGTAACCGGCAAAACACAGCGCCTGGATCCACATCATCGTGGCCGAGGCGACGCCCAGGCCTTCAGCGCCCATCTCCGGGAAGCCCAGCTTGCCGTAACACAGCACATAGCCCAGCGGCGCCAGCACCAGCAGGCCGCCGAAGCCCAGGATCATGGTCGGCAGCGTCCAGTGCATGCCTTCGCTGAGGTAGCGCATGCAGAAGTACAGGGTGAGCGCCGGTCCGCCCCAGCGCACCGCATGCAGGAACGCCGTCGCCCCGGGCACGATGTCCGGCGCGATGCCGAACGCCGGCAGCAGCGGTGGCACCACCGTGAGGAAGGTGAACATGATCAGGCCCAGGCCCAGCGCCAACCACAGCGCCTGGCGGAACAACGGGCCGATCTCGCGCTCGCGCCCGGCGCCGTGCAACTGCGACACCGAGGCGGTGAGCGAGATCAGCGTACCGATCGGGATCAGCATCGGCAGCCACAGCAGCGCGGTGCCGATGGTGACCGCAGCCAGCGTCTGTGTGCCGTGGTGGCCGGCGATGACGTTGTCGACGAAGGAAATCAGGCCGGTGGAAACGTGGCCCAGGACCAGCGGCAGCGCGAGCAGGCCGGTGGCGCGCACTTCGTGGGAGAGGCGCGGCGTGGGAGTTGCGATGGACATGGGAATCACAGACGACAACTACGGTCGCGCGCGGAGGGCACAGGCACCGGGTTGCAGCCGGGCATCTTACGCCCGCAGGCGATCAAAACCCACGATGGCCGGTAAACGTGCGGTTTGCGACAGAGGGCGCCACGCACTGCGTGACGCCCCGTGCCCGATCAATGCCCAACGTTCTGCTTCAACCACGCATCGCGCGCGCCCGGGGCCAGCGCCAGGAACTGGGCCCGCACCTGTTCGCGTTCCTGCGGTGGGGTGCGCTGGGCCACCAGGGTGAGCTGGGCAAGCTGGTCGGTACTGAGCTGGCGCAGGACCGCCAGCGCCGGCTCACGCTGCTCGGCCGGCAGGTAGCCAAACAGACCCTGCAGCTTGGGGAACAGCTGGCCCAGCTGCGGGCCGAGCAGCCAGCCACCGCGGAAGCGCTGGTCCTGCTGGGCGAAACGCTCGCGCAGGGCCTGTTGCTGGGCCGGTGGCAACGCGGCGATGCGGCGCGCGGCCTCGCGCACGCGCGCGCGCTCGGGTTCGGGCAAGGCCTGCCATGCCGCGTAGCGGCTGCGCAGGTCGCGCAGCTGCGCCGGATCCAGCGCGGCCGGCGTGGCCGGAATGGCCGGGCGGGTCGTCGGTACCGGGGTGGCGCTGGAGGGCACCGGCAGCGGCAAAGCCACCGATTCCGGCGCCGCCGCTGCGCTGCCTGCCAGCGACAGGCCCACGACCAGGCTCAGGAGCGTCTTACTCATCGGTGCTGGTCTCCAGGCCGGCCGTCGCCGGTTCCGGGCGGCTGGGTTGCGGTTGCGATTCGTCGACCGGTACCGGCCCGCCTGCGGCAAACCAGGCATACAGGTCGGCGTCCCGCGCTACCGCCAGCGCCGGATCAGCCAGCATCGCCGCGTCGCTGGCGGTGTGTGCCGGGTCGACCGGGGCGGTCACCGGCAGATCCTCGGCGGGCAGTTCCTCCACCGTCACCGGGCCGGTGTCGCCCACGGCGCCTTCCGGCGTGCTGGCGACCGGATCGGTGCCGTGGCGCGCGTGCTTCCACCAGGCTGCGCCGCCAAGCAGGACCCCGGTGGTGACCGCCACGATCAGCAACCCCTTCCATGGCAGTCGGCGTGCCCCCCGGCGCTTCGGCGCACGCGTCGGCCGGGCGTCGGCCTTGTTCGGGGTGCGCCAGGAGGCGGTGTCCTGGCTCGGCGCAGGCGCGGCGACGGGTTGCTGCAGCCGCTGCAGGCGCGACAGCGGCAGGTCGCGCAGGCGCAGCTGCACCTGCTCGGCCAGCGCGCGCCAGGCAGACGCATCGGGATGGCCCTGGGCATCGCGCGGGCACGCCTCGGCCAGGGCCTGCTGATAGTCGGCCACGGGCAGATCGAGGATCTGCGCAGCGGCGGCCTCGTCCAGGCTGCCGCCGATGCGCAGCAGCAGCGCCAGCCGCGCCGCCGGTGCCAGCGCAGGCAGGTGGGCCAGTTCCGGCGGCCACTGGCCGCCGGCGGCGGGCACCCGGATCGGGGTGCGATGGGCCAGCAGGATCCAGAAACGGTCCGGCCACTGCGCCATCGGCACGTCGCTGGCGATACCGGCGAAGGCCCGCATCACCGCCACCAGGGCCTGTTCGGCCACGGTCGGGTCGCCGCATTGCAGCTCGGCCACCACCAGCGCGCGGCGTTCAACGCCACGCAGGAACGCCGACAGCGCGCCGGCTGCGGTAGAGGAAACGGGGGCCGTCGCAGCCGTCATAGCAACTCCATCAAGTGCGGAAATGATAGCGATTGCGTCGCTGATCGGGCGTGCCAATGTAGGCCACGTGTGAAGACGCAGAGGCCGGATAGACGCAGGTACGGGCGCAGGTTGTGCACAGCATCAATGAAATCCGCCGCCCGAGAGGGCGTGAAGGGGGGTGTGGTCATGTTTCAGCTTTGTTTCACAGATATCTTATTGTTTTAATTGACTATTGTTGTGTGGCTATTTTTTGACCAAGTTGAGGAAGACGTCGGAACTCCCTGACCCCGGGCCCGCAGTTCGCCAGTGGTGCACAGACTTATCCACAGAAGATGTGGATAAGCCTGAATCTCTCGACAGGACAGATATTTAGCCACTATTTAGGTTGGGCGAGTCAGCGTGGGGAGCGTGTCACAGGTCGCTGCCGGGCATGAGATGGACAGCTACACTGCTGCGATGCCCAGCTCCGATCCGGCCCTGCCCCTGTCGCTTACTGGCGGCCCTACCCCCCTGCTGAATGCGCCGACCCTCCAGGTTGCGGTGCCGCTGCCCCTGCCGCAGTGGTTCGACTACGCCCCACCGCCGGGCGAGCCGCCGCATGCGGGGATGATCGGCCGCCGGATACGGGTGCCGTTCGGGTCTCGCGAACTGGTCGGGGTGGTCGCGGCGATCGGCACGGTCGCCGATGGCGGCAGCCTGCGCGCCGCGCTGGAATGGATCGATGACGCACCGCTGTTGCGCGAGGAGCTGTGGAGCTCGCTGCAGTGGCTGGCCCGCTACACCCATGCGCCGTTGGGCGAAGTGGTCAGCACCGCGTTGCCGGCGCCGTTGCGGCGCGGCGATGCGCTGCCCGACACCCATCGTTGGGGCTGGCAGCTGACCGAAGCGGGCCACGCGCAGCGGGACCGCCTGCGCGCCGGCACCCGGCCGCAGCGGTTGGGCGCCTTGCTGGCTGACGGGGTGGTGGACGAGGACGTGCTGGACGCGCGCATGGACGACTGGCGCAGCGCTGCCCGCGCCCTGGCCAAGCGCAACCTGGTGGAGCGGATCGCGCTGGACCATCAACGCGCGGTGACGCAGGCCAGTGCCGGACCGCCGCCGAATCCCGAGCAGGCCGAGGCGATCGCCGCGATCACCGCCGGCACCGGCTTCGGGGCCTACCTGCTGGACGGGGTGACCGGCAGCGGCAAGACCGAGGTGTACCTGCAGGCGATCGTGGACTGCCTGGCACGGGGTCGCCAGGCGCTGGTGCTGGTGCCGGAAATCGGCCTGACCCCGCAGACCCTGTCGCGCTTCCGCAAACGTCTGGGCATCCCGGTGCACGTGCTGCATTCGGGCCTGAACGACAACGAGCGCGCGCGGGTGTGGGCGGCGGCGGCGCGCGGCGAGGCGCAGGTGATCGTCGGCACGCGCTCGGCGGTGTTCACCCCGTTGCCCAACGCCGGCCTGATCGTGGTCGACGAAGAACACGATGGCAGCTACAAACAGCAGGATGGCATCCGCTACCACGCGCGTGATTTCGCGCTGGTACGGGCCAAGGCGCTGGACGTGCCGGTGGTGCTGGGCAGCGCGACGCCCTCGCTGGAATCGCTGCACAACGCGCAGGCCGGACGCTACACGCACCTGCGCCTGAAACAGCGCGCCGGCGAGGCGCGACCGCCGCGCGTGCGCGTGCTGGATGTACGCAAGCGACCGTTGCGCGATGGCCTGTCGCCGGAGGTGCTGCAGGGCATCGCCGACCACCTGCAGGCCGGCCACCAGGTGCTGGTGTTCAAGAACCGGCGCGGCTATGCGCCGGTGCTGCTGTGCCACGACTGTGGCTGGACCGCGCCGTGCCAGCGCTGCGATGCACCGATGACGGTGCACGCCGGCGGGCGCCGCCTGCAGTGCCACCATTGCGGTGCGCGCCAGTCCGCGCCGCTGGCCTGCCCGGACTGCGGCAGCCTGGCGCTGCAGCCGCAGGGCATCGGCACCGAGCGGCTGGAAGAACACCTGGTGCAGGCCTTCGCCGACTACCCGGTGATCCGTATCGACCGCGGCACGACCTCGCGTCGCGATGCGCTGGAAACCCAGCTGGCCACGCTCGGCGACCGCGCCGGCATCCTGGTGGGCACGCAGATCCTGGCCAAGGGCCACGACCTGCCCAAGCTGACCCTGGTGGTGGTGGTGGGGATCGATGAGGGGCTGTTCTCGGCCGATTTCCGCGCCAGCGAAAAACTCGCCCAGCAGTTGATCCAGGTGGCCGGCCGCGCCGGTCGCGCCACCGACCCCGGCGAGGTCTGGCTGCAGACCCACCACCCCGGGCACCCCCTGCTGGAAACACTGGTCAATGGCGGCTACCACGCCTTCGCCGAGGCCGAGCTGCAGCAGCGCGAAGCGGCCGGTTTCCCGCCATTTGCGCACCTGGCGCTGCTGCGTGCCGAGGCCCAGCAGGTGGAGCATGCCAACGCGATGTTGAGTGCGGTGCGCGGATTGATTCCCGAAGAGGCGGCAGTGGAGCGCTACGGTCCGATGCCCGCGCCAATGCCGCGCCGGGCCGGATACCAGCGTACGCAGCTGCTGCTGTCGGCGCCGGCCCGGCGCCCGTTGCATGGGGTGCTGGATCTGATCACGCCGCAGATCCATGGGTTGCCGCAGGCGCGGAAGGTGCGCTGGTCGCTGGATGTGGATCCGACGGATCTGTATTGAGGCGGTCGCCTCGGTACAGACCCATTGCGCGCGCCATCCTGTGCTTCAGGTCAACGCAGTCATTACGCCGCGCTGATACGCCGGCCGCTGTTTGAGGCGTTCGTACCAGGCGGCCAGGTGCGGCAGGTGCGGGCGCTGGATCGGCATTTCGAACCAGGCGTAGATGAAGGCGCCGAGCGGGATATCCCCCATCGCGAAGTCGTCGCCGGAGAGCCACGGCTGCCGCGACAACGCGTCATCGGCCATCGCCAGCAGTTCGCCCGAGCGCACCAGCGCCGCGGCGATGCGTGCTTCATCGCGGTCGGCCGGGGCGGTGCGCAGCGTGCCCCAGAACAGATCGCGGAACACCCCGGCGAAGGTGGACGTGGTCCAGTCCATCCACTTTTCCGACTGCGCGCGGGCGACTACGTCTTCGGGGTACAGCGTGCCCAGCGCGTACCGCGCCGACAGGTAGCGCACGATGGTGTTGGATTCCCACAGCGGCAGGCCATGGTCTTCGATCACCGGCACCAGCCCGTTGGGATTCATCGCGCGGTATTCGGGCGACTGGGTGCCGCCGAACGCGCCGCCGACCTGGATCGACTCGTACGGCGCCCCGATTTCCTCCGCGCACCACAGCACCTTGCGCACGTTGCTTGAATTGTGGCGGCCCCAGATCTTCAGCATGTTGGATGTCCCAGTCGCAAGAGGCGTGGCACCGGGCCGCGCGGTGCCGCTACGATACGCCGATCGGCGGCGTGGCCGTCACCTCAAGGATGAAATGGAATGTTCACCCAGTTCCTCGAAATCGGCTTGTTGTGCGTCGGTGTGGTGATGTTGGTGGTGGGCTACCGCCGCAACCATCGCAACCTGATGCTGGCCGCGGCCCTGGTGCTGATGTCCTTCGGGACGCTGCAGGACTTCAGCCGTGGGGTCATCGACGGCTACCAGAGATCCGATGCGAAGACGCTGTAGTTCGATTCTGCCCCCGGTGTTGCCTCACCCGTCCAACCGGATGCCTGCCGTGCACGCGACCCGATGCAGGCGTTACTTGGCCGGCTTGGCCGCACTCTTCTTCGGCAGCGCGCGCACGTAGGTGGATTTGCCGTCCTTCTTCATCTCGAACAGCCCGGTGGCGGCCAGCAGCTCGCTCAGCTTGCCATAGCCGTAATTGCGCGAATCGAACGAGGCCTGGTTGCCGATCTGGCTGCCGACCGGTCCCAGGTGCGACCAGCCATCGTCGGCCTCGGCCGAGGCCACCGCACTGCGCAGCATCTGCACCAGGCGCGTGTCGCTGCGCAGCTCCGGGCCACTCTTGCGCGGGCGCGCTTCCTCGTTGCCATGCTCCACCTCCACGTCGGCAGCCAGGTCCTGCCCGAGCGCTTCCAGGTAAGTGAACTTGGAGCAGGCATTGACGAACGGTTCGGGGGTTTTCTTTTCCCCGAAGCCGTACACCTTGACCCCGTCGGTGAGCAGGCGCATCACCAACGGGGTGAAGTCCGCATCGCTGGATACGATCGCAAACCCATCCAGGTTGCGGGCGTACAGCATGTCCATCGCATCGATCACCATGGCCATGTCCGAGGCGTTCTTGCCGCGGCTGTAGGCGAACTGCTGGATCGGCCGGATCGCGTAGGCATGCAGCACCGATTCCCAGCCTTTCAGCGACGGACTCTTCCAGTTGCCGTAGGCGCGGCGCACGTTGGCCACGCCGTAGCGCGCCACTTCGGCCAGCACCACGTCGATCTTCGACGAGGGCGCGTTGTCGGCATCGATCAGCAACGCGATGCGCTTTTCCGGCTCGGTCATCTCAGCCTCCACGGCACTCAGGACATGGCCGCCGGCAAGCGCGACGGCCCCTGAACCCAGTATCTGTCATCCACGTGAATGTTCCGCTTCACGTGCGACGATAGAACGCGTCGACCATGTCCCCCATGGGCCGGACGGCCGGCCCCCAAGGAGTCCCTGCATGACCCGCGATCCCCTGCCCCACCTTGTCATCATCGGTGGTGGTTTCGCCGGCCTCTGGGCCACGCGCGCCTTGGCCGGCGCGCGCATCCGCATCACCCTGGTGGACCGCCGCAACCACCATCTGTTCCAGCCGCTGCTGTACCAGGTTGCCACCGCCGGGCTGTCCGCGCCGGACATCGCCGCGCCGCTGCGCCACATCCTCGGCGACCAGCGCAATGTGGAAGTGCGCCTGGGCGAAGTCACCGCGATCGACAAGGACTCCCGCCAGATCATCCTGGCCGACGGCAGCCACCTCGGCTACGACACTCTCATGCTGTGCACTGGTGCCACGCACGCCTACTTCGGCCACGACGAATGGGCCGCCGATGCGCCCGGCCTGAAGACCCTGGACGATGCGCTTGCACTGCGCCGCAAGCTGCTGCTCGCCTTCGAGCGCGCCGAGGCCGAGCCCGATCCGGCGCGCAAGGCGGCTTGGCTCAGCTTCGCGGTAGTGGGCGGTGGCCCGACCGGCGTCGAGCTGGCCGGCACCCTGGCCGAGATCGCCCGGCACACGCTGCGCAATGAATTCCGCCACATCGACCCGGCCAGCGCCAAGGTGCGGCTGGTGGAAGCCGGTCCGCGCGTGCTGTCGACCTTCCCCGAGGTGCTCTCGCTCAAGGCCCGCCGCCAGCTGGAAAAACTGGGCGTGGAAGTACTCACCGGTACGCCGGTCAGCGACATCAACAGCGATGGCTTCCAGCTCGGCGATCACTTCGTCCCCGCGCGCACCGTGGTGTGGGCTGCCGGCGTGGCCGCCTCGCCGCTGGCGCGCACGTTGGACGTCCAGCTGGACCGCGCCGGCCGCGTGCCGGTGCAGCCAGACCTCACCCTGGACGGCCATCCGGAAATCTTCGTCGCCGGCGACCTGGCCGCGCTCAGCCAGGCCGACGGCCGGCCGGTGCCCGGCGTGGCGCCTGCGGCCAAGCAGATGGGCAAGCATGTGGCGGCGATCATCCGCGCACGGTTGGAGAACAAGCCCGCGCCCGGGCCGTTCAAGTACCAGGACTTCGGCAACCTGGCCACGATCGGGCGCATGGCCGCGATCGTGCACCTGGGCAGGCTGCAGTTGTCCGGCGTGCTGGCCTGGTGGTTCTGGCTGGCCGCGCACGTGTTCTTCCTGATCGGCTTCCGCAACCGCATCGTGGTGCTGCTTAACTGGGCGGTGGCATACTGGAGCTACCAGCGCAGCGCGCGGATCATTTTCGGGGATGACCGTGAGGATCGGCGGAGGAAGGCCATCCCGTCTGCGCCCGATCCGGATGAGACGTCATCGCGATGATCAGGATGTAACGCTTGCCCGGAATGTGCGAGGTTGTTCGGTGACACTGGACGGGCTCATTGCTTCGGCTTGCTGTACCACAGCGCATTGACGATGACCCAACGCGCGCCGAAACGGCCCATGTGGAAATAGTCCACGAACCATGGCGTTTCCAGCCGCACCGAGGCGGCGTTGCCGGTCACGTCCAGCACCCGGCAGCTGCGGTTCCACTGCTCCTTCGGCGTTTTCAGAGCGCCCTGCCGGGTCAGCCCGACCAGCTCTTCCTTGGACATCCGCCGCAGCCCGAGCCGCTCGTCCGGGGTATCCCCCAGGATGGCGCGCTTGGCTAGGTCCGGGTGCAGCGAACGTGCGACGCGCTGTGGATCGGCTTCGAGCTGGCCGTCCACGTAATCGAAACAGGTCGCCTCGATGGCCGCCAGCGTGGCCGGATCCGGAACGATTGCGGCGGGCGGGGCGGTTGCGGCGGCGGCAAGGATCAGGAACAGGGCGGACATCGGTGCTCTCCGGCAGGTGCGCGAATGAAGGGCGGGGTCGCGTGCAGTACGTGGCGTGCTGAAGGGCGTCAGCCCTGCGAAACGCACCCCCACCCATCCAGCCGTCCGCTGTAGGGAATGGCTTCGGTACCCAGCAGGCCTTCGAAGCCGGCGATGTTGTGGTGGGTCGGCACCATCAGCGGGTGCACCAGGATCTGCCAGGGGAACTCGTCGTTGCCTTCGTAGCGGGCGAAGGACACCTTCTGTTCGTTCTTGAGCAGGTGCACGGCAAAGGCAATGGCCACGTCTTCGGTGGGGAAGATCAGCGCGAAATCCACCTCGCGGGGAATCGACAGGTCATCACCGTCCTGCAGCATGTTCCACAGCACATCGCCGTTTTCGTCTTCCGGGTACAGGATCAGGTCGCGGGACATGGCACTCCAGGGGTTCAGCAGGCCGATCACCGGCAGATGCACGATGGTATGTCGGCGGCGAACACGCGAACAAGCGACGCGCGGCCCGCAGCGTCCGGCGCTACGCCGATTCCACCGCCTGCAGCCACGCCAGCTTGCGCGCCCGCGGCTGGCGCTTGAGCTGCCATTCGGCCTTGGAGGCGGTGGCGCGGTCCGGGTAGGCGCGCATCGCCAGCAGCTTCACCGGCGGATTGGCGCGGGTGTATTTGGCCCCCTTGCCGTCCACATGGGCCTGGAAGCGGGCCGCCACGTCGTTGCTGATGCCGGCGTAGTAGCTGCCGTTGCGGCATTCCAGCAGGTAGACGTACCAGGGGGCGGGTTCAGCGGGCATACCGGGATTATCCACCGGCGCGGGGTCGCTGGCTGCTAGAATCCGGCCCGGATGCAGGAGAGAGGCGCCGCGCTGGCGCCCGCCGAAGGCGCAGGCTCCCATAATCGCTCAGGCCGGTGGCTGCACAGCCACCAACCATGCATCCGACACGCCGATCTGGAGAGAGGTCTTCAATGACCCGCCGAAGGGGCACGTGGCCTTGGCCACTGAACTCTCAGGCAAAAGGACAGCGGGAGCGGCAACGGAATCCCATCCCACGACAGTGCCCTGCGCTGGCGTGTGGTGTGCGTGGTTCCGTCCTCGCCTGCCGTTGCCCGGAGTTCCCGCCATGCTGCTCTCCCTGATTTACCTCATCGCCATTTCCGCCGAAGCCATGACCGGCGCACTGTCGGCCGGGCGGCGGCGCATGGACCTGTTCGGCGTGGTGATCATCGCCTGCGTCACCGCGCTCGGCGGCGGCTCGCTGCGCGACATCGTGCTGGGCCACTACCCGCTGGGCTGGGTGAAACACCCGGAGTACCTGGGCTTCACCATCTGCGCGGCCTTGATCGCCACCTGGGTGGCGCGCTGGATGCACCACTTCCGCCGCACCTTCCTGGTGCTGGACGGACTCGGGCTGATCTGTTTCACCCTGATCGGCTGCGCGGTGGCGCGCGAGGCCGGCCACGCCGCACCGATCGTGCTGATCTCCGGGATGCTGACCGGCGCCTTCGGCGGCGTGCTGCGCGATGTACTGTGCAACGAGGTGCCGCTGATCTTCCAGAAGGAACTGTATGCGGTGATCACGCTGTTCACCGGCGCGGCCTACTTGGGCCTGCTGGAACTGGGCGTGTCGCTCAATGCGGCCACGCTGTGGTGCCTGGGCGGTGGCTTCCTGCTGCGCCTGCTGGCGATCCACTTCAACTGGGAAATGCCCAAGTTCGTCTACCGCGACGAGGTGCATTGAACGGAACGTTCAATGCACCTGTAGCGCCCGGCCGTTGGCCGGGCGACCTTGTACCGGCCAACGGTCGGTACCGCAGCGTTCATTGCATCCCATGACCAAGGGCATGTGAGCGCAGACTGCCGCACGCGGTAACATGACGCCCCCGACCCTCCCGGGTCGGCATCCAGCCACGCTGCGGCATTCGACCAGCGGCCCCGCCAGACAACCCCACTTCGCCCCGCCTGCCCCCACGGGCCGGTAAACCATGGACGCGTTCGCCGTATGGCGCACGCGCAGGATGCCCCATGTCTGCCCCGCTGCCCTCGCGTTCCCGTCGTCTGTTCAAACCGCTGTTGGTCGTGGCCGTGCTGGCCGCCGCCGCCATCGCCTGGCGCGTGCTCGCGCCGGCACCGGCCGCCGACGCGGCGCCTGCCGCTGCCGCCACGCCCGTCCGCGTGGCCACCGTCGTACGCGAGGACCTGGTGGTACGCCTGAAGGCGCTGGGCACCGTCACCCCGTTGCACACGGTGAGCCTGCGCAGCCGCGTGGATGGCGAACTGCTGCGGCTGTCGTTCCGCGAGGGCGAGCACGTCAAGGCCGGCGCCCTGATCGCCGAGATCGATCCGCGCGCCTACCAGGTGGCGCTGTCGCGTGCGCTGGGCACCCAGCAGCAGAACCTGGCCGAGCTGGACAACGCCCAGGCCCAGCTCAAACGCTATGAAGAACTGCAGCGCAGGCACTTCGTCTCCGCGCAGGACCTGAGCGACCAGCAGAGCAAGGTGCGCCAGCTGCAGGGTCGTCGCCAGACCGACCAGGCCGCGGTCGATGAAGCGCGCCTGCAGTTGCAGTACACCCGCATCACCGCACCGGTTGCGGGCCGCATGGGCCTGCGCAACGTGGACGTCGGCAACCTGGTGCGCAGCAGCGATACCGAACCGCTGGCCACCATCACCCAGACCACGCCGATCAGCGTGCTGTTCACCGTGCCCGAGCCGGACCTGCCGGCCGTGGTGGCCGCCGTGCGCGCCGCGCCGGAACTGCGCGTGGAAGCGTGGGATCGCGAAGAGCGCCAGTCGTTGGGCGGGGGCGTGCTGTCCAGTCTGGACAACCGCATCGATACCGCCACCGGCACGCTGAAGCTGCGCGCGCAGTTCGCCAACGCCGACGAGGCACTGTTTCCCAACCAGTTCGTCAACATCCGCCTGCAGGTGAGCAGTGCCGATGCGCTGGTGATCCCCAATGCGGCGGTGCAGTTCGGCAGCAAGGGCAACTACGTGTACGTGATCGCCGCGGACAACACCTCGCACCTGCGCAACGTGGTGCTGGGCCCGGCCGAGGGTGAGCGCGTGTCGGTGCGCGAAGGGCTCAAGGCCGGCGAGCGGGTGGTGGTGGAGGGCATCGATGGCCTGCGCGAAGGCGCCAAGGTAGAGGTGGTCAGCCAGGATCCGCCGCGGACCGAGGCATGAACCTGTCGCGTGTCTTCATCGAGCGCCCGGTAGCCACCACGCTGCTGATGGTGGCGCTGCTGCTGTCCGGGGTGATGGCGTACCGGCTGTTGCCGGTGGCGGCGCTGCCGCAGGTGGACTATCCGATCATCCAGGTCACCACGCTGTATCCCGGCGCCAGCCCGGGGGTGACCACCAGCGCGGTGACCGCACCGCTGGAGCGCCAGCTCGGGCAGATTCCCGGGCTGAAGCAGATGTCTTCGACCAGCTCCGGTGGCGCATCGGTGATCACCCTGCAGTTCTCGCTGCAGGTCGCCCTCGGCGTGGCCGAGCAGGAAGTGCAGGCGGCCATCAATGCCGCCGACAGCTTCCTGCCCGACGACCTGCCGGTGCCGCCGGTGTACCGCAAGGTCAACCCGGCCGATACCCCGATCCTGACGCTGGCGGTGACCTCGCAGGGGCTGTCGCTGCCGCAGGTGCATGACCTGGTGGATACGCGCATGGCCCAGCGGCTGTCGCAGTTGCCGGGCGTGGGCCTGGTCAGCCTGGCCGGCGGCCAGCGCCCGGCGGTGCGGATCCAGGTGAATCCCTCGGCGCTGGCCGCCAACGGGCTGAGCATGGCCAGCATCCGCACGGCGGTGGGCGCGGCCAACGTCAACCTGCCCAAGGGCAGCTTCGACGGCCCCACGCGCGCGATCATGCTCGATGCCAACGACCAGATGCGCTCGGTAAGCGAGTACCAGGCGTTGATTCTCGCCTACAAGGACGGTGCGCCGCTGCGGCTGGGCGATGTGGCCAGCATCGAAGATGGCGCCGAGAACCGGCAGCTGGCCGCGTGGTCGGGCACCACGCCGGCAGTGCTGATCAACATCCAGCGCCAGCCCGGGGCCAACGTGATCGCGGTGGTGGACCAGGTGCGTGCGCTGTTGCCGCAGCTGCAGGCCTCGCTGCCCAAGGGCGTGGACGTGGCGGTGCTGAGCGACCGCACCGAGTCGATCCGCGCCTCCATCCGTGGCGTGCAGCACGAGCTGCTGATCGCCATCGCGCTGGTGGTGATGGTCACCTTCGTGTTCCTGCGCAACCTGCCGGCCACGATCATTCCCAGCATCGCGGTGCCGCTGTCGCTGGTGGGCACCTTTGGGGTGATGCTGCTGGCCGGGTTCTCGCTCAACAACCTGACGCTGATGGCGCTGACCATCGCCACCGGTTTCGTGGTCGACGATGCGATCGTGATGCTGGAGAACATCGCCCGCCATATCGAGCGCGGCGCCAGCCCGATGCAGGCCGCGTTGAAGGGCGCGAAACAGATCGGCTTCACCCTCATCTCGCTGACCGTATCGCTGATCGCGGTCCTGATCCCGCTGCTGTTCATGGCCGATGTGGTCGGCAAGCTGTTCCACGAGTTTGCGATCACCCTGGCGGTGGCGATCGGCATTTCGCTGCTGGTGTCGCTGACCCTGACCCCGATGATGTGCGCGCGCCTGCTCAAGGCCGGGCATGCCACGCGTCGCGATGCGGACGGCCGGGAGTCGTCGCAGCAGGGCGACCCGTTCGACCGCGTGGTGGCTCTTTACGACCGCCAGCTGCAGTGGGTGCTGCAGCACCAGCCGCTGATGCTGGGCGCCACGGTGGCCACGCTGCTGCTTACCGCCGCGCTGTATGTGTGGGTGCCCAAGGGCTTCTTCCCGGTGCAGGATGCCGGGCTGATCCAGGGCATCAGCGAAGCGCCGCAGTCGATCTCGTTCCAGGCCATGGCGCAGCGCCAGCAGGCGCTGGCCGATGCATTGCTGGGCGATGAAGACGTGGCCAGCCTGTCGTCCTTCATCGGCGTGGATGGCAACAACGCCACGCTCAACAGCGGGCGGCTGCTGATCGAACTGAAGCCGCACGCACAGCGCAGCAGCGACGCGCAGGCGATCATCGCGCGGCTGCAGCAGCGCGTGGCGCGCGTGCCGGGCATCCGGCTGTACCTGCAGCCGGTGCAGGAACTGGGCATCGAGGACCGGATCAGCCGCACCCAGTACCAGTTCACCCTGACCAGCCCGGACAGCGACCAGCTCGCGCAGTGGACATCGACGCTGCTGGCGCACCTTCAACAATCGGCCGCCTTGGCCGATGTGGCCAGCGACCTTCAGGATCAGGGCCTGCAGGCGCATGTGCTGATCGACCGGGCAGCGGCCGCGCGGCTGGGCATCAGCGTGGATGCGGTAGCCGATGCACTGTACGACGCGTTCGGCCAGCGCCAGATTTCCACCATTTTCACCCAGGCCAACCAGTACCGGGTGGTGCTGGAAGCGCGCCCGGCTGTGGCGTTCGGGCCGGATGCGATCGCGCGCCTGCATGTGGCCGGCGCCGATGGCAAGCAGGTACCGTTGAGCGGCATCGCACGGATCGAACAGCGTCCGGCGCACCTGCTGGTCAACCACGTGGGCCAGTTCCCGGCGGTAACGTTCTCGTTCAACCTGGCGCGCGGTGCCTCGCTGGGTGAGGCGGTGGAGGCGATCGAAGACGCACGCGCGGCGATCGGCCTGCCGGCGGGCGTGGAGTTGCGCCTGCAGGGGGCGGCCGATGCGTTCCGCGCGTCGCTGTCGAGCACGCTGTGGCTGGTGCTGGCCGCGGTGGTGGTGATGTACCTGGTGTTGGGCGTGCTGTATGAGAGCTTCATCCACCCCATCACCATCCTGTCCACCCTGCCCTCGGCCACGGTCGGCGCGCTGCTGGCGTTGCTGCTGAGCGGGCGCAGCCTGGACCTGATCGCGGTGATCGGCATCGTGCTGCTGATCGGGCTGGTGAAGAAGAACGCGATCATGATGATCGACTTCGCGCTGGAGGCCGAGCGCGAGTCCGGCATGGCGCCGCGCCAGGCGATCCACCAGGCCGCGCTGCTGCGCTTCCGCCCGATCCTGATGACCACGCTGGCCGCGCTGTTCGGTGCGATCCCGCTGATGTTCGCCAGCGGCTCCGGCGCGGAGCTGCGCCAGCCGCTGGGCGTGGTGATGGTGGGCGGGCTGATCGTCAGCCAGGTGCTCACCCTGTTCACCACGCCGGTGATCTACCTGTTCTTCGACCGCTTCCGGCAACGGCCGATGGCCGTGGCCGACGATGCGGCCGAGGCCCACGCGTGAGTCCGCTGTCGCGGGCGATCGGCTGGTTTGTGCACCACCCGGTGGCGACCCTGCTGTTGTCGGTGGCGGTGGTGCTGGCTGGCCTGCTGGGTCTGCGGCTGCTGCCGGTGGCGCCGCTGCCGCAGGTGGACTACCCGGCCATCAACGTCAGCGCCAGCCTTCCCGGGGCCAGCCCGGAGTCGATGGCCGCCAACGTGGCCACGCCGCTGGAACGCGCGCTGGGCACCCTCCCGGGGCTGAGCCGGATCGACTCGGCGAGTACCCAGGGCTCGACCCAGATCGAGTTGCAGTTCGAACTTGGCCGCGACGTGGACAGCGCCGCGCGCGACGTGCAGGCCGCGATCAATGCCGCCCGCGCGCAGCTGCCCAGTGGCATGCCGGGCATGCCCCAGTACAGCAAGGTCAACCCCTCGCAGGCACCGATCCTGGCGCTGGCGCTGAGTTCGGACAGCCTCTCGCCCGGGCAGATTTTCGATGTGGCCTCCACGGTAATCGCGCAGAAGCTGGCGCAGATTCCCGGCGTCGGTGAGGTGCAGGTCGGCGGAAGCTCGCTGCCGGCGGTGCGCGTGTCGCTCGATCCCAACGCGCTCAACCAGCGCCGCGTGGCGTTGGACGACGTGGCTGCGGCGATCCGCAACGCCAACGCGCTCAAGCCTCTGGGCACCGTGGCCAGCCAGGGCCGGCAATGGCAGCTGGACGCAAGCCTGCAGCTGCGTAGCGCCGCCGAGTACCGTGCGTTGATCATCGCCATGCGCGACGGCCGGCCCGTGCACCTGCAGGACGTGGCGACGGTGAGCGAAGGGGTGGAGGACCGCTACGCCAGCGGCTTCCACAACGAACGCCCAGCCGTGCTGCTGATCGTGAGCCGGCAGCCGGACGCCAACATCATCGAGACCGTCGATGCGATCAACGCGCAGATGGACACCCTGCAGGCACTGCTGCCGGCCAGCATCGACATGCAGGTGGTGATGGACCGCTCGCCGGTGATCCGCGCCACCCTGCGCGAGGCCGAACTGACCCTGCTGCTGGCCATCGCCCTGGTGGTGCTGGTGGTGCTGGCCTTCCTCGGCCATTGGCGTGCGGCGCTGGTGCCGACCCTGGCCATTCCGGTGTCGTTGCTGGGCGCGCTGGCGGTGATCGCCCTGCTGGGCTTCTCGCTCAACACGCTCTCGCTGATGGCGTTGATCGTGGCGGCGGTGCTGGTGGTGGACGATGCCATCGTGGTGCTGGAGAACATCGCCCGCCATCGCGAAAACGGGGCATCGCCGATGGACGCGGCGCTGCGCGGTGCCGGTGAGGTGGGCGCCACGCTGTTGTCGATGAACATCGCGCTGGCCGTGGTGTTCGTCTCGATCCTGTTCCTGGACGATTTCGTGGAGAAGCTGTTCCGCGAATTCTCGCTGACCCTGGTGGCGGCGATGGGGGTGTCGCTGTTGGTCTCGCTCAGCCTGACCCCGATGCTGTGCGCGCGGCTGCTCGGGCGTGAACGGCCCGGCGCCGGTAACGCGCTGCAGCGTGGCGGTACCGCGCTGTTCGAGCGTCTGCGTGGCGGCTATGTGACCAGCCTGCAGACAATGCTGCGCTGGCTGGCCGTGCCGTTGCTGCTGTTCGCGGCGGTGATCGGCCTGAACGTGTGGCTGTTCCAGCAGGTGCCCAAGGGCATTGTGCCCAAGCAGGACACCGCGCAGCTGCGTGGCTTCGCGCGCGGCGATGACGGGCTATCGTTCCAGGTGATGCAGCCCAAGATCGACGCCTACCGCAAACTGCTGCTGGCCGACCCGGCGATCAGCGACATCATCGGCTATATCGGCGGGCGCAGCGGGGTCAACAATGCGTTCATCATGATCAAGATGAAGCCGCTGGCCGAGCGCAAGGTGTCCAGTCAGCAGGTGATCGACCGCCTGCGGACGAACATGCCGAAAATTCCTGGCGGCGGCCTGTTCCTGTGGGTGGACCAGGACATCAAGCTGGAAGGCAGCGGCGACAGTGGCCAGTACGAGTTCCAGCTGCTGTCCGGCGAACTGGCGCCACTGCGGCAGTGGGCGCCCAAGGTCGCCAACGCACTGCGCGCCCTGCCCGAGCTGGTGGATGTGGAATCCAAGGGCGACGAAGGCATGCGCCAGGTGGTGCTGGACATCGACCGCGACGCCGCCGCGCGGCTCGGCGTGGACATGCGCATGATCGCCTCGGTGCTCAACAACGCCTTCAGCCAGCGCCAGGTGGCCACGCTGTACGACACCCTCAACCAGTACCGCGTGGTGATGGAACTGGACCCGCGTTATACCCAGGACCCGTCCACGCTCGACCAGATCCACGTGATCGGCAAGGACGGCCAGCGCCTGCCGTTGTCCTCGATTGCCAGCTGGTCCTATGGCATGGCGCCGGACCGCATCTACCACAGCCAGCAGTTCGCCTCGGTGTGGATCGAGTTCGCGCTGGCGCCGGGCGTCACCCTGGACCAGGCGGTGAAGGCGGTGGACCGGGCGATGGCCGGGATCATGTTGCCTACCCATGTGCAGGCCAGGCTGAGTGGCGAGGCCGGTGGCTTCGAAAAACTGCGCGAGCGGCAGCTGTGGCTGATCGTGGGTGCCATGCTGGCGGTGTACCTGGTGCTGGGTGTGCTGTACGAGAGCTTCCTGCAACCGCTGGCGATCCTGTCCACCCTGCCCTCGGCCGGCGTGGGGGCGCTGCTGGCACTGATGGCGTTCGGCAATGCGTTGAACCTGATCTCGCTGCTGGGGCTTTTCCTGCTGGTGGGCGTGGTGATGAAGAACACCATCCTGATGATCGACTTCGCGCTGTCGGCCGAACGCGAGCGCGGGTTGCCGTCGTACGACGCCATCTGCGAAGCGGCGCGGCTGCGTTTCCGGCCGATCCTGATGACCAGCGTGGCGGCGCTGCTGGGCACGTTGCCGTTGATGCTGGCCACTGGCGAGGGCTGGGAGATGCGCCAGCCGCTGGGCATCGCGATCGTAGGCGGGTTGCTGGTGAGCCAGTGGTTGACGTTGTACACGACGCCGGCGATCTATCTGGCGTTGGCGCGGTTGCGGCGCACCCCGTGATCACCGGGCCCGCGACACACCTCCGGTAGAGCCACCCCATGGGTGGCTGCTCGTCCGCCGCGGTCCGCGTGCAGCCACCCATGGGGTGGCTCTACACCTGGTAACGTCTTGGCCGGATGGGCGGACACGCGGCATTTGCGCGGCTGCCGCGCACCCCGTGATCATCGGACCCGCGACACCCCTCCGGTAGAGCCACCCCATGGGTGGCTGCTCGTCCGCCGCGGTCCGCGTGCAGCCACCCATGGGGTGGCTCTACACGCGGTAACGTCCTGGCGGGATGGGCGGACACGCGTGATCAACGTGTTCCTGCGCGCGCGACGCGCGTGGTTGGCCGCGCTGCCGTGCGCGCGGCTGCCGCGTTACGCGGCCTCGCTGATCCGGGCCGCGCGGCGCGCGCGTACCGCGTCGGCCAGGCTTTCCAACACCGCCAGCGAGCTCTCCCAACCAATGCAGCCATCGGTGATGCTCTGGCCGTAGGTCAGCGGCTGCCCGTCGACCAGATCCTGGCGACCGGCCACCAAGTGGCTTTCCACCATCACCCCGACGATGCGCTCTTCGCCGTTGGCCAGCTGTGCGTTGATGTCGGCGATGACCTTGGGCTGGTTTTCCGGGTTCTTGCTGCTGTTGGCGTGGCTGGCATCGATCATGATGCGCGCGGCCAGGTGCGACTTGGCCAGGGTCTGACTGGTCGCTTCCACATGCGTGGCGTCGTAGTTGGGCGTCTTGCCGCCGCGCAGGATGACGTGGCAATCCGGGTTGCCCGCCGTGGCCACGATGGCGGTGCCGCCTTCCTTGGTGACCGACAGGAAGTGGTGCGGGTTGGAGGCCGCACCGATCGCGTCGGCGGCGATCTTGATGTTGCCATCGGTGCCGTTTTTGAAGCCGACCGGGCACGAGAGGCCCGAGGCCAGTTCGCGGTGCACCTGGCTTTCGGTGGTGCGCGCGCCGATGGCGCCCCAGGCGACGAGGTCGGCGATGTACTGCGGGGAGATCACGTCGAGGAACTCCACGCCGGCCGGCAGGCCGAGCTTGTTGATATCACGCAGCAGGCCGCGCGCCACACGCAGGCCCTTGTTGATGTTGAAGCTGCCGTCCAGGTCCGGATCGTTGATCAACCCCTTCCAGCCCACGGTGGTACGCGGCTTTTCGAAGTACACGCGCATGACGATTTCCAGCTCGTCAGCAAAGGCATCGCGCAGCGGCTTGAGGCGCTGGGCGTACTCGATGGCGGCGACCGGATCATGGATCGAGCACGGCCCGATCACCACCGCCAGGCGGTCGTCGCGGCCGTGCAGGATCTCGTGCAGGGCCGCGCGCGAGGCGCTGACCGTGGCGGAGGCTTCATCGTCGCAGGGCAGCATGGCCAGCAACTGGGCCGGCGGGGTCAACGGTTCGATCTTGCGGATGCGCAGGTCATCGGTGTGCGGGGGCATGGGGAAAACTCCTTGGAAGTGGGGGTCCCCAGCGCGGCGGCAACAAAAAAGCCGCCAGGTGCGCTGGCGGCTTTCGGGAATGCGTCTGAAGCTTTCTTCAGGGTGAGCGCATGCCTTCCTCCGCCGGTGGCTTCGGAAAGTAATACCAAAAGTAGGAATTGGCGTGGCGTGCGTTCATTGGGGAGTATTGATAACACAGCTTCTGCGCGGCGCAAAATGTTTCAAACGCAACTGGCCAGCGGCATTCAGCCGTGGCCGCGACGTCGCTATGCCTTGGGCAACGCAGCCAGCTCGGCCAGGTGCTGCTGCAACCCACCCGCGCCGCCGACGACATGCGTAGTGGTGAAATAGCTGTGCCAGCCGGTGGCATCGATCGCGGCCAGCAATGCATCCGCGTCCTGGCGTTCGCTGCACTGCCATACCGCATAGAACTGCTCGGCACGGGTATGCGGCACGTCCTGGTCGATGGGACCCATCGCCAGTGGCGTGATCCTGGCCGGGTCCACGTGCTGCATGCCTGCGCCGATGCGGGCGAAGAAGGCCGCACGCGACAAGGCGTCGAGCGCGGTCCAGGCGGGGGTGGCGGTGTAGAGCTCGATCAACATGTACGACATGGCATTCCCAGGGTCAGAGTGAGCGCAACGCGCGCTTGCGAATGTAGGTATTGGCGAGATGGTCGGCATGCCGCAGCTGCCAGCCATCGCACAGCGCACGCACCCAGTCGGGCTGGCTCTTGCCGGCATCGTTGAGCCAGTTGCCCACCGAGTCCTGCACGTAGCGCGATGCATCGCAGCACAGCGCATCGAGCAGCGCGGCCGCGTGCTGTGGTTCCTGCTTGAGCAGCGTGATATGCGCCGCCCACACCCCGCGCGGGCGCAACGCTTCGCACGCGAAGCGGCGCACGTTGGGCGAAGGATCGGCGGTCCACGGCTGCAGATGCATGAGCACCCGCAGCGGCTCGGCGGCGATGTGCGGGCGTACGGCCAGCCACGCCCATTCGCGTACGCCGAAGTGGCTGTCATCGGCGAGCGCGCGCAGCGCATCGAGTTTGTGTTCCAGCGACAGGCGCGGGTCGCTGCCGATCAGGTAGCAGGCCCAGCCACGCACGGTGTCGCTGGTGTGCGTGGACCAGTGCGTGGCATCGCCAAGCGCGTGTGCGCGCAGCAACGTGGCCGCGCCCTGCATGCGCAGGGTGATGCCGCTGCTGGCGGCCTTGCGCATGTTGGCCACGGCAGCCGCCGGCAGTGATGGGGCGACGTTGCTCAGGAGACGGGCGAAGTCCACGGCGAGGACCTCGGCCAGGTGGGTAGCCTCGGCATTGCCACCATCGAGTTGTGCGCGGCGTTCGCGCGACAACGCCTGTGGTTTCATGCGGCGCTCCCGGCATCGGTTCGCGCCCATATCCGGCACAGCATGCCGCTGAGCAGCGTGCGTTCTTCGTCGCTGAGATCGGCGAACAGGGTACGGATCCACTGCGTGTGCTGGTCAAACAGCTCAACCGCGAGGGCTTGCCCTGCGGCGGTGAGGCTCACGTTGACCCGACGCTTGTCGGCCGGATCAACGTGACGCTCCAGCAGTGCATCGCGCTCGAGACCATCCAGCAGGCCGGTGACAGTGGCGCGGGTGACACCGGCGCGCTCGGCCAACTGATGCGGCGACAGCGCTTCGTCCGCGCCCTGCAGTAGGAACAGCATCACGAAGCGGCCCTCGCTCAGGCCCAGCGGTGCGAGCCGGTGGGCACAATCCTGGTCGATCGCGCTGGCCAGCGACAGCAGCTGGAAGCACTGTGACAAGCCGTCGAGTTCGGACTGTCCGCGGCGTTTGAGTTCGGTCAGGAAAGCGTGGTGTTTAGGTTCGAGCACGATGCGTCGACAACATGATTAGTCACCTAATCATATCGTCAACTTCGCGGACTGCAATGTTCATTGACGGACGCCCCGCTGATTTGCGCTGGGACAATCGTAATTCCCATCGCGCAACGAAAAACCCCGCCTTTCGGCGGGGTTTTTCGTACTGCGTTGGCGCATGGCGGGTACCGACCAACGGTCGGTACCTACCGGACCGATGCGTGCCGGCCGGGGGCCGGCGCCGGCATCAGAAGTCCATGCCGCCCATGCCACCCATACCGCCCATGCCGCCACCGCCGGCGCCAGCGCCGTCATCCTTCTTCGGGGCATCGGCCACCATGGCTTCGGTGGTGATCATCAGGCCGGCGATCGAGGCCGCGTTCTGCAGGGCCGAACGGGTCACCTTGGTCGGATCCAGGATGCCGAACTCCAGCATGTCGCCGAACTCACCGGTGGCGGCGTTGTAGCCGAAGCTGCCGGTGCCTTCCTTGACGCGGTTGACGATGACCGACGGCTCTTCACCGGCATTGGCCACGATTTCGCGCAGCGGGGCTTCCATCGCGCGCAGGGCGATCTGGATGCCGTGGTTCTGGTCTTCGTTGGCACCCTTCAGGCCGCTCAGCGCGGTGACCGCACGGACCAGCGCGACGCCGCCGCCCGGGACCACGCCTTCTTCAACGGCTGCACGGGTAGCGTGCAGGGCGTCGTCGACGCGATCCTTCTTTTCCTTCATTTCGATTTCGGTCGAGGCACCGACCTTGATCACGGCAACGCCGCCGGCCAGCTTGGCCACGCGTTCCTGCAGCTTTTCGCGGTCGTAATCGGACGAGGTGTCTTCGATCTGGGTCTTGATCTGGGTGACACGCGATTCGATGTTGGCCTTCTCGCCGGCGCCATCGATGATCGTGGTGTTTTCCTTGGAGACCTGCACCTTCTTGGCGCGGCCCAGGTCCTTGATCGTCGCCTTTTCCAGCGACAGACCAATTTCCTCGGAGATCACGGTGCCGCCGGTCAGCACGGCCATGTCTTCCAGCATCGCCTTGCGACGGTCGCCGAAGCCCGGTGCCTTGACGGCCACGACCTTGACGATGCCACGGATGGTGTTGACCACCAGGGTCGCCAGCGCTTCGCCTTCGATGTCTTCGGCGATGATCAGCAGCGGCTTGCCGGACTTGGCCACGCCTTCCAGCACGGGCAGCAGGTCGCGCACGTTGGAGATCTTCTTGTCGTGCAGCAGCACGTACGGATCGTCCAGGTCAGCGGTCTGCGACTGCTGGTTGTTGATGAAGTACGGGGACAGGTAGCCACGGTCGAACTGCATGCCTTCGACGACGTCCAGCTCGTTTTCCAGGCCCGAGCCTTCTTCAACGGTGATCACGCCTTCCTTGGTCACGCGGCGCATCGCTTCGGCGATGATGTTGCCGATCGATTCGTCGGAGTTGGCCGAGATCGTACCGACCTGGGCGATCGCCTTGTCGTCGGTGGTGGGCTTGGAGATGTTCTTCAGCTCGGCGACGGCGGCGATGACGGCCTTGTCGATACCGCGCTTGAGGTCCATCGGGTTCATGCCGGCCGCGACGGCCTTGGCGCCTTCGCGGATCAGGGCCTGGGCCAGCACGGTGGCGGTGGTGGTGCCGTCGCCGGCGTCGTCGTTGGTGCGGGAAGCAACTTCCTTCACCATCTGCGCGCCCATGTTCTCGAACTTGTCAGCCAGTTCGATTTCCTTGGCGACAGACACGCCGTCCTTGGTGATGGTCGGGGCGCCGAAGCTCTTTTCGAGCACGACGTTGCGGCCCTTCGGGCCCAGGGTAGCCTTGACGGCATTGGCGAGCACGTTGACGCCGCGCACCATGCGCGAACGGGCATCTTCACCGAAACGAATATCTTTGGCAGCCATTGCGATTACCTTTTATGTGGAGCCGGGCCAAGCCCGGCTGCTTGAATGGGGGAGATTGCGGAAGCGCCGGCACGGGCCGGCGGCATCACTCAGCCGAGGATGGCGAGGATGTCGTCTTCGCGCAGGACCTTGTACTCGACGCCTTCGGACTTGTAGCTGCTGCCGGCGTACTGGCCGTAGATGACCTTGTCACCGACCTTCAGCGACGGCGCGCGGACGCTGCCGTTGTCCAGGGGCTTGCCCGGGCCGACGGCCACGACTTCACCCTTGGTCGACTTTTCCTTGGCGGAATCCGGAATCACGATGCCGCCGGACGAGATTTCGTCGGCTTCGATCGGCTTGACTACGACGCGGTCATGAAGCGGCTTGATGCTCATGTGAGACCCTTTTAAGTTGTTGATTGGTCTAGGAAAGTCTGGCGATGTTAGCAGTCACCCAGGGCGACTGCCAACCACGCTCACGAAAAAACCCGACGGTGCGGGTACGGAGCAGAGATGGTGCTGGGCGCGCGCCTTTCAAGGGGGAGGGTCGAAATTTTTCCGGGCTGCGTTTGGGGCGAGGGCAAAAGCAAAAGCAACGCATCCTGTCCCCGTTCGGGACTGCCGCGAGCGTGAGGGCCCCGTCGCGGCCGGTAGGCYCCTGGCGCAAATGTCCCCCGGCCTGGCGGCCTCCTCCTTTATTTTGCCCAGGAGCCTACCGCCCGC